>JAOPWT010000457.1 GCA_025965555.1 Mycobacterium sp. | reverse complement strand
CGGGCCCGTGGCCGTCGCCGTGCCGTTCTCGCGGGCCGAGGGGATCCGGGCCGCAGCCAATGACACGCCCTACGGGTTGGCCGCAAGCGTCTGGACGCGCGACGTCTCAAGAGCCCACGACGTCGCCGCCCAGATCAAGGCAGGCACCGTATGGGTGAACTGTCACAACGCATTCGACACGGCATTGCCGTTCGGCGGCTACAAGCAGTCGGGCTGGGGGCGAGAGCTCGGCGAGGGGGCCATCGCCGAATACACCCAGTCGAAGTCCGTCAACATCGCGCTCTAACCCAGAAGATCAGTCCCCACGAGCCGAAAGCCAGGAACATGAGCATCGAGGCCCCACCGCCCGCCACGGGCACCCCCGTTGGCACTTCATCGAACAAGTTGGCAGGCAAGCTCGGACCAGGTGCCATCGTGTTCATGGTCGTCGCAGCCGCCGCACCGCTGACCGTGATCGCAGGTACGGTGCCGATCGGCATCGCCGCTGGCAACGGTGCGGCCTTCCCGGCGTCCTATCTCGTCTGCACTGTCGTCCTGTTGTTCTTTGCCGTGGGATTCACTGCAATGGCCAAGCACGTGACGGGCGCAGGTGCGTTCTACACGTACATCACCCAGGGGCTCGGTAGGCATCTCGGTCTTGGTGCGGCGTTCCTGGCGCTGTTGTCCTACACCGCAGTCCAGGGTGGTGTGTACGGCTACCTCGGTGCGGCGATGAACGATCTTGTCACTACCCACGGTGGGCCCGAGATCCCCTGGTACCTATGGGCTGTCGTCGTCATGGCCATCGTCGCCGTGCTCGGATACCGCCACATCGAGCTGTCTGGCAAGGTGCTCGGAGTCCTCCTGCTGTGCGAGGTCGGCATCGTCATGGTCATCGATGCCGCCGTGATCGTCCGCGGCGGCGGCGATTCCGGATTCTCGACCGCGGCGCTGCGCCCCAGTCAGTTCTTCACCGGCGCACCGGGAATCGCGCTCATCTTCGCGCTGGCCGGCTACATCGGATTCGAGGCCACCGCGGTGTTCCGCGACGAGGCACGGGACCCGGCACGCACCATTCCCCGCGCGACGTACATCGCGCTGATCCTCATCGGCGGCTTCTACGCGCTTTCGAGCTGGGCAATGGTGAGTGCGTGGGGCGACCAAGGAGCCGTGGCCCTGGCCACCGACAACCCGGAAGGGATGATCACCGAGACGGCCAGGAAGTACGTCGGCACCGTCGCGGGCGATCTGGTTCAGATCCTGCTGATCTCCAGCCTGTTCGCCGCCCTGCTCGCCTTCCACAACGTGCTGTCCCGTTACATCTTCTCGCTGGGGAACAGCTCGGCGCTGCCGGCACGCTGCGGCCGGGCGCATGCCAAGCACTCGTCCCCGTACATCGCCTCGGTCGTGCAGACCGTGTCGGCGTTGGTGCTCGTCGTGGCCTCGGCGCTGGCCGGCCTCGACCCGGTGACCGAGGTATTCGCCTGGTTCGTCGGTCTGTCCTCGGTTGGGATCATCGCGCTGATGACGCTGACGTCGGTGGCCGTCCTCGTCTACTTCCGACGCAGCCCGGTCGACCGCAGACCGTGGAACACCCTGGTGGCGCCCGGACTCGGACTCATCGGGTTGGCCGTGCTGCTGGTCATGACCATCGCGAAGCTGCCGTTGTTGGTCGGCGGGTCGAACACTCTGGCCGCCATCATCGGCGTCCTGCTAATCGGCGTGTTCCTCGGCGGCGTCGCCGTCGCGGCTCTGCGCCCCAACACCATTGAAGAATCCATCCGGGAAGACAAGGAGATCGCACGATGACCATCGCGCCGGCGCGGCACACCATCGCCGCACATCCACTGAGTGCACTGACCGCCGACGAGATCGATGCGGCGCGCGACATCATCACCGACGCGGGACTGGTCGGGGCCGACACCCGGTTCGTCTACGTGGGCCTCGACGAACCCGACAAGGCCGCGGTCCACGCCTTCACCGCGGGCGACGCCGCCGAGCGACGGGTCCGGGTGCTACTTCTCGACAGGTCCACCGGCACCGGGTCCGACCACGTCGTGTCCGTCACCGGCAAAGCGATCGTCTCGTCGGTCGACGTGGATGCCAGCCACGAAGGGCACGTGCCGATCCTCGACGCGGAGTTCGACGACATCGAGTCGTTCCTGCTCGTCAGCGATGAGTGGCTGGCCGCCATGAGGAAGCGAAACATCGACCCGCAGAACGTCCGAGCGGTGCCGCTGTCTGCAGGCGTCTTCGGTCACGAGGACGAGGTGGGCCACCGCATCGTGCGCGTGCTCGCCTTCTATCAGGAGGACAAGGCCGACCTGCCGTGGGCGCACCCGATCGACGGCGTAGTCGCCTACGTCGATCTCACCGAGCGCCGCGTCATCCGCGTCATCGACGAGATCGAGCTGCCCGTACCCGCTGAGCGCGGTGAATGGGACGCCGCGCCACACGCCGTGGCCACGCGCACCGATCTGAGGCCGATCGAGATCACCCAGCCCGAAGGTGCCAGCTTCAGCGTCGACGGCAACGAAATCAGCTGGGCCGACTGGAAGTTCCGCTTCGCGTTCGACGTTCGGGAGGGGCTTACCCTCCACCAACTGTCGTTCACCGATGGTGGTGTCCAACGCCCCGTCGTCTACCGCGCCTCAATCGCCGAGATGGTGGTGCCATACGCCGACCCGTCACCGGTCCGCTACTGGCAGAACTACTTCGACCAGGGCGAGTACCTGTTCGGGCGCTACACCAACTCGCTGGAGCTCGGGTGCGACTGCCTCGGCGAGATCCAGTACTTCGATGCCACGATCGCCGACGAGTCCGGGCACCCCCGGGTGATGAAGAACGCCATCTGCCTGCACGAGGAAGACTATGGCGTGCTGTGGAAGCACACCGACATGTTCAACGGGATGGCGGAGACGCGCCGCTCGCGGCGGCTGGTCATCTCCTTCTTCCTCACCATCGGCAACTACGACTACGGCTTCTACTGGTACCTCTACCTCGACGGCACCATCGAGCTCGAGGCGAAGGCCACCGGTATCGTGTTCCCGTCGGCATACCGAGGGCCGGATGGTTATGCGACGGAGATCGCACCAGGTCTCGGTGCGCCGTTCCACCAGCACATGTTTTCGGCGCGGCTGGACATGGAGGTCGACGGCAGCAGCAACGTCGTCACCGAGGTAGATGCCGTGTCCGTCCCGATGGGTCCCGAGAACCCATGGGGCAACGCGTTCCGGGCCGCCAAGACGAAGATCACCAGCGAGGCTGAAGGCCAACGGCTGGCGGACAATTCGAAGGCGCGCGTCTGGCACGTCACCAATCCGGGTAAGCAGAACCGGCTCGGCCAGGACGTGGGGTACGCGCTGCACCCGGAGGGCCAGCCGGTGCTGCTGGCCGACCCGACGAGTTCGATCGCCCAGCGCGCGGCATTCGCGACCAAGCACCTGTGGGTGACGCGGTACGACAAGGGCGAGCGCTATCCTGCGGGTGACTTCGTCAATCAGAACCCGGGCCAGGCGGGGTTGCCCGCCTTCGTCGCGAAGGACCGCGACCTCGACGGTGAGGACGTCGTGCTCTGGCACACCTTCGGGTTGACTCACTTCCCACGTCCCGAGGACTGGCCGGTGATGCCCGTCGACTACGCCGGATTCAAGCTCAAGCCCGTCGGCTTCTTCGACCGCAACCCGGCGCTGAACGTGCCTGCGGGCACGTCTAAGCACTGCTGCTCGGATTGATCCCGGTGCTCACCTGGGTGGCGCGGGCGGGGGCGGTGCTGGCGGTGTTCTCGGCCGCACTGCACGCCGCGTCGCTCGGGCACATCGCCCACCATGGGGGAGCCTTCGCCGCGGCGCCGATGGTCGTCATGGTCTTCGGATGCCTGTGGTGTGCCCGCCACCTGTGGTGCCGCGCAGCGCCCGCGGACTGGGCCGCAGTGGCCGTCATGAGTCTGATGATGATTGCCCTGCACGTACCGCTCAACGCCGCGCCTCACGTTCATTCGACCTCGTCGGAATTGGTGGCAAACATGCCGGTGGGGCAGGCGATGCCGCTGATGACGATGGCCGTCATGACCGCTGCAATGGAAGCGGCGATTGCCACCGTCGCGCTCGTCGTCAGCACTAACCTGAGAAATCGCTGTCTGTTCCGGGCCAATGATCTCGGGGTGTTGGAAGGAGAAAGTCGCCATGACCGGCGTTGCGCATCGCGCCTACCGTGAGGCCCGGGACTTGCTGCTCGAGTCTTACGGCGACCACGACGCCGCGGCCGCCAGGTTCGCGTGGCCCGAACTCGGGGAGTACTTCAACTGGGCCGTCGACTGGTTCGACGTCATCGCCCGCGGTAACTCGCGAACCGCACTGTGGATCGTCGAGGAGGACGGCGCGGAGGCGAAGTACGGCTTCGACCAGATGGCCCACCGCTCCGATCAGGTCGCGCGATGGCTGGAGGCGCTCGGAGTCGGCAAGGGTGACTCCGTGATGTTGATGCTCGGCAACCAGGTCGAGCTCTGGGAGTCGATGCTGGCGGTGATGAAGATCGGCGCGATTCTGATGCCGACCACCACCGCCGCGGGGACGGGTGAACTGGCCGACCGCGTGAGTCGCGGACGTGCCAGCGCCGTGATCGCGAACGCGGTCGACGTCGAGAAGTTCGTCGAGGTCCCCGGCGACTTCCTTCGGATCTGCGTCGACGATGCGGACGGGTGGTTGGACTATCGGGATGCGTACGCCATCGCGGACCCCGCTCCGTTCACCACGATGACCGCAGCGACCGACCCGCTGCTGTGGTACTTCACCTCGGGCACCACCAGTAAGCCGAAGTTGGTGCAGCACAATCAGATCTCGTACCCGGTGGGGCATCTGACGACGATGTTCTTCCTCGGGCTGCGGCCAGGTGACGTGCACCTGAACATCAGCTCTCCCGGCTGGGCGAAGCACGCGTGGAGTTGCTTCTTCGCGCCGTGGATCGCCGAGGCGACGATCTTCGTCTACAACTACCCGCGATTCGACCCGAATGCCCTCCTACGCCAGATGCGTCGCGCAGACGTGACCACCTTCTGCGCACCCCCGACGGTGTGGCGGATGCTGATCCAGACCGACCTCTCCGACGGCGCTGGGAAGCTGCGAGAGGTGATCGGCGCAGGCGAGCCGCTCAATCCCGAGGTCATCGCACACGTGCAGCGCGAATGGGGACTGACTATCCGTGACGGCTTCGGTCAGACGGAAACCACTGCGCTGGTGGGCAATACGGCGGGATCCGCGCTCAAGGCGGGATCCATGGGCCGCCCACTGCCTGGTGTTCCAGTCGTCATCGTGGACCCGCTCACCGGTGAGCTTGCCGACGAGGGGGAGATCTGTCTCGACCTTGGCGCGACTCCGGTCAACCTGATGACCGGTTACGTCGACGACGACGCGAAGAACGCGGCCGTCACAGCAGGCGGCTACTACCACACCGGTGACGTTGCGAGCCGCGACGCCGAGGGCCACATCACCTACGTCGGCCGCACCGACGACGTGTTCAAGTCCTCGGACTACAAGGTGTCGCCATTCGAACTCGAAAGCGTGCTGATCGAGCACCCCGCCGTCGCAGAAGCGGCAGTCGTGCCCGCCCCTGACGAGACCCGTCTTGCCGTGCCCAAGGCGTACGTGGCGTTGGCCGCCGGGTGGGAAGCCTGCGAGGACACCGCTTTCCAGATTCTCAAGCATGCCCGTGAGCATCTGCCGCCGTATCTGCGGGTGCGACGGATCGAGTTCTACGAGCTGCCCAAGACCATCTCCGGCAAGATCAGGCGAGTCGAACTGCGAGCCAGGGAGCAGACCGCGGCTGACGGCGGGGAGCGGCTCGCCTCGGAGTGGCGCGACAGCGAATTCGCCGCGTTGCGCAATCCCTTGGCGGAGGCAGTCACCACCGGCACGGCGGATCGATGACGGAGTCCCATGCCCGCGGTGAGGCTGACCCGGCTCTGTTGACTGACACGATCGGGCAGGCACTGCACCGGGCTGCCGACCGGTGGCCGGACGGTGACGCAGTGGTGGACGTGCGTGCGGGACGGCGGTGGACGTATTCGCAACTGCGGGAGGACGTTCGCCGCCTGGCAGTGGGTCTGCTGGCGGCGGGGCTACGAAAGGGCGACCGGGTCGGCGTGTGGTCACCGAACCGCTGGGAGTGGACGCTGGTGCAGTTCGCGACTGCCGAGATCGGCGTCGTCCTGGTCACCATCAACCCGGCATACCGCGCCCACGAACTCGAGTTCGTGATCAACCAGGCGGGCATGCGCTGGGTGTTCGCCGCGCAGCAGTTCAAGGATTCCGACTACGCGCGCATCCTCGCCGATGCCTCGGTGTCCTGTCCCCGCCTGGAACGCGTCGCGCTCTTCGGCACCGACGGGTTCTCGGAGCTGTTCTCAGACACCGCCGGCGACCAGCAGATCGATGCCGTCTCGGCGACGCTCTGCCCGATTGATCCCATCAACGTGCAGTACACCTCGGGCACCACGGGTCGACCAAAGGGTGCAACGTTGTCGCACAGCAACATTCTGAACAACGGGTACTTCGTCGGCGAGCTCCTCGCCTACACCGACGCCGACCGGGTGTGCATACCGGTGCCGTTCTACCACTGCTTCGGCATGGTGATGGGCAACCTCGCGTGCCTCACGCACGGCTCGGCGATGGTCATCCCCGCACCGAGTTTCGATCCCGTGGCGACCTTGGCGGCGGTCCAGGCCGAGTCATGCACCAGCCTCTACGGGGTGCCGACGATGTTCATCGCCGAACTGGCCCTCGACGAGTTCGACTCGTTCGATCTGTCCTCGCTGCGCACCGGGATCATGGCGGGCTCGCCGTGCCCCGAGGAGATCATGCGGCAGGTGGTGTCGCGGATGCACATGGACCAGGTGTCGATCTGCTATGGCATGACCGAGACCTCACCGGTGTCGACCCAGACGCGGACTGACGACCCGATCGAACTCCGCGTCGGCACCGTCGGCCGGGTCGGTCCGCATCTCGAGATCAAGATCGTCGACGCAGGCACGGGTGACACGGTCCAGCGCGGCGCGGTCGGAGAACTGTGCACCCGCGGCTACAGCGTCATGCTCGGCTACTGGGACGAGCCGGAGAAGACGGCAGAGGTGCTCGACCCCGACGGGTGGATGCACACCGGCGACCTGGCCGTCATGGACGACGCCGGGTACGTGCAGATCACCGGTCGCAGCAAGGACATGGTCATCCGCGGCGGGGAGAACATCTATCCGCGCGAGGTCGAGGAGTTCCTCTACACCCACCCGGACGTGCGCGACGCACAGGTCATCGGGGTACCCGACGAGAAGTACGGTGAGGAGCTGATGGCGTGGATCGTGTTGCGCGATGGCGCATCTGAGCTATCAGCAGATGACGTGCGTGCGTTCGCGGCCGACAAGCTCGCGCGACAGAAGATTCCGCGTTACGTGCGGACCATCGACCAATTCCCGATGACGGTCACCGGGAAGGTTCGCAAGGTCGAATTGCGCGAGATGGCCGTCAATGAACTCGGCAAGGCCTGAGTCTCTTCGCGACTGTGGGGCCTATGTACGGAATTCGTCGATAGTCCGTCCACGAGGCCCACAGTCGAGAGCGCGCGGGCTCAAGACAGGTCGACTGACACCTCGAAGGACGCCCGGTCGGCACGGTAGACGTCGCGGGCGAACTCCACCCGCCGGCCGTCCGCACCGAACGTGGTCCTGGTGAGCAGAGTGCCCGCCGAGCCCGGCCGGACGTTGAGCTGGGAGCTGGAGGAATCGTCGAGGACGATGGACTCCAGCACGGCCGTGGAACGGCTGAGTTCGATGCCGTAGCGGTCGCGCAGTGTCGCCCACAGCGATCCCTCGTCGGCCAGGTCGAGGATGCCCGGCGTCAGGTCGGCGGGCAGGAACGTCGTCTCGAGGGCGAATGGCACGTCGTCGACGGTGCGCAGTCGATGAAAGGCGTGCACCGTCGCCTCCTCGTCGAGTTCCAAGGCCAAGCGGACGGACGGCGTCGGTTCTTGGTGCTCGGCCCACAGCAATCGCGCCGCGGGATGGCGACCAAGGCGTGACACCTCCTCGGAGAAGCTGCCGATGTGAAAGCGCACCCGTGGCTCCGACACGAAGGTCCCCCGGGGCGGCCGTCGGTAGACCACGCCCTCGTTCTCGAGGAGTGACAGCGCCTGCCGCGCCGTCATGCGGCTGACCTGGTGCTGCTCGGCGAGTTCACGCTCGGAGGGCAACAGCGTGTGCGGTCCCAGCTGCTCGACGATGATCCGATCCCGGACCTGTGCGGCGATCGCGAGGTAGCGAGGCGTGGTCGACGACCGCCGCTCGCTCCTCGATGCCGTCATCCCCGAAGGGTAGCCCGCGGGCCTGCGAGCTCGGGGTTGACGGACCGATCGCGGGCTCTCATACTTTGGTTGAGCCACGTGGTCTATACCAACTGGAGGAGCCAATGTCCGATCCGCAGCCCACCACCCGAGGCAAGGGTGACGAGGCCGAGCTCGCGCAGTTCGGTTACACGCAGTCGATGGCGCGGCACACCGGCAAGTTCGCGTCCTTCGCGGTGGCGTTCGCCTTCGTGTCCATCGCCACCGGCATCTTCACCACCTACGGATCGGTACTGAACTCCTCGGGTCCCGTCGGGATCTGGACGTGGCCGATCGCCGTGCTCGGGCAGTTGGCCGTCGCGTTCGTGCTGGGCACCATCGCCTCCCGGATGCCGGTCACCGGGTACGCCTATCAGTGGATGTCGCGGCTGGCCAACCCCATCCTCGGGTGGATCATCGGGTGGATGTCCTTCACGTTCCTGGCCATCGTCGTCGTCGCGGTCGACTACACGATCGCTTCGACGGTCCTTCCCGTGTTGCTCGACTACGAAGCGACGCGTGCCGTCACGTGGAGTGTGACGGCGCTGGTGCTGTTGGCGCAGGCCGTTCTGCTTGCGCTGTCCACCAAGTGGAGTGAGCGTGTCAACAACGGTGCGGTGTCCCTCGAGCTGATCGGGATGGTCACCTTGACCGTGCTGCTGTTGGTTGTCGCGGCGGTGCGCGGTGACATGGACTTCGCCAACCTGTTCAGCAAGGGAGCCGTTCCGGCACAGGACTTTTGGAGCTTCGGAGACTGGACGTCGGCGGGTCCGTGGATGCTCGGTTTCCTGCTCGGCGCCTTCACCATCGTCGGATTCGAGTCCGCAGCCAACCTGGCCGAGGAGACCAACGACCCCGAACGCGTGGTCCCGCGCGCGATGTGCCAGGCCGTGATCGCCTCCGGCGTACTCGGTTTCGTGTTCCTGATCGCGGTGACGCTGGCGGCGGGTGACCCCGTGGCGCTCGCCGAGTCGGGCACGCCGATCGCCGACGTCATCAAGCACACCCTTGGCTCGGTGGTCAGCACGCTGCTTCTGCTGATGGTGGTCATCGCCATCTTCGCCTGCGGCCTGGTGATCATGATGACCGGAGTTCGTTTGACATGGGCCATGTCTCGCGACGAGCGCTTCCCCGGTTGGCAGCAGTGGAACCAGATCTCACCGCGGTTTCACACGCCGCTGAGGGCCACGGCGCTGTTCGTCGTGCTCGCCGAACTGATCCTCGCCATCTTCTCCCAGTCCGAAGACGCGCTGTTCACCCTGTTCGGCGCCGCCACGCTGCTGCCCGCCGTCATCTACGCCGCAACCGTGGTGCTCTATCTGGTCAAGCGCAAGGAGCTACCCGTCAACGGCAAGTTCGACCTCGGTGCGTGGGAGAAGCCGATCCTCGTCGTCGCGGTGCTCTGGTTGGCCTTCGAACTCGCCCTGTTCCGCGACGCCAGCTTCAAGGATGCCTGGCTCTATGTCATCGTCATGGTCGTGATCGGCGCGAGTTACCTCGGCTATCTGCTCGCCCGGCGCGGGCGCGGTGGCCTGGCCATGCCCGACCAGCATTCGATCGATGCCGTGCTCGACCAGCAAGCGGGCACACTGCGGCCATGACCTACGTATTGGCCATCGACCAGGGCACCTCGGGCACCAAGGCGATCGTCGTCGACGAGGCCGGCCAGGTCGCGTCGATCGCGGAGGTCGCGCTGCGCCCCGAGTACCTGCCCGGCGGAGGCGTCGAGCAGGATCCCGAGGCGCTGTGGAGCTCCGTGCTGCAGGCGGGCCGTCGGGCTCTGCAGGAAGCGGGGGTGACGGTCGCGGCCGTGGCGCTCGCCAACCAGGGCGAAACAGTTCTGGCATGGGACCGCGCCACTGGCCGCCCGCTGAGTCAGGCGATCGTGTGGCAGGACCGTCGCGCGGAGTCGATCTGCGCAGCGCTCACCGACTCGGCCAACGAGGTGGCCCGGCGAACCGGCCTGGTGCTCGATCCGTACTTCTCCGCGCCGAAGATGGCGTGGCTTCGGGCGAACGTGACCCGCGACGGAGTTGTCACGACCACCGACACCTGGCTGGTGCACCGGTTGTGTGGCGCGTTCGTCACCGACACGTCGACTGCCAGCCGGTCACTGCTCCTCGATCTGGATGCCGTGACGTGGAGCGAGGACCTGCTCGCGGTGTTCGGTCTGGCGGACGAGTCACTGCCCGAGGTGGTCCCGTGCGATCGGACCGTCGGTGAGACAACGGTTTTCGGTACGCCTCCGATCCCGGTGGCCGGCCTCATCGTGGATCAGCAGGCGGCGCTGCTGGCCGAGAGCTGCCTGGACCCCGGCGCGGCGAAGTGCACGTTCGGCACCGGTGCGTTCCTGCTCGCCCAGCTCGGCGAGAACGCCGCACGTTCGGGTGCGGGACTGACCACCTCGGTCGCCTGGACGCTTCGGGGCGACACGTCCTACTGCGCCGACGGACAGGTCTACACCGCGGCCTCGGCCGTGCGGTGGGCGATCGACCTGGGACTGGTGCCCGCTGCCGACCAACTCGACGCCGTCTCGGCGACGGCGGAGGATTCCGGCGGTGTCCTGTGCGTGCCTGCGCTCGCAGGCCTGGCGGCGCCGTGGTGGGACGCGCAGGCAGCGGCGTCGTTCACGGGGATGACGCTCAGCAGCGGCCGCGGTCACCTGGTTCGGGCGCTGCTCGAGGGCATCGCCGCGCAGGTCGCATGTTTGGCCGAGCTGGTGACGCAGGACCTCGGGCAGCCGTTGACGAGGCTCCGCGTCGACGGTGGTCTCACGCGTTCCGCCGTTCTCATGCAGGCGCAGGCGGACCTCGCCAGGATCCCCGTCGAGGTCTACCCGTCGGCCCACGCGACGCCGCTCGGCGCCGCCGCCTGCGCGCGTCTCGCCATCGGGCCCGCGCTGAGTCCCGCCGACGTCGTCGGAACCTGGACCCCGCAGCGCACCTACGAGCCCGTCTGGTCCGATGACCGCGCCGCCGAGCACCTCGCCCGCTGGAAGGCTCAAATATGAATGTGCACAACGACATCCGCGACGTCATCGTCATCGGCGCAGGCATCGTCGGAAGCGCCATTGCCCGCGCGCTCGCGGGCACCGGCCTCACCGTGACGCTGATCGAGGGGCGCGATGACGTCGGTGATGGCACCAGCAAGGCCAACACCGCGCTGTTGCACACCGGTTTCGATGCCACCCCGGGAACCCTGGAGTCGCGGTTGGTCGCCCGCGGCTACGAACTTCTCGGCGAGTACGCCGAGCAGGTCGGCATCCCCGTCGAGCGCACCGGCGCGCTACTCGTCGCCTGGACCGACGAGGAGCGCGACGCACTGCCCGGCCTCAAGGACAAGGCGGAGCGCAACGGGTACCACGCGTGCGAAATCATCACCCGCGACGATGTTTATCGCCGGGTCCCCGAACTCGGCCCCGGCGCACTGGCCGGCCTCACCGTGCCCGGCGAGGCGATCATCTGCACCTGGACCACGAACCTCGCCCTCGCGACCGACGCGGTGCAACGCGGCGCCGAGCTGCGCCGCGGCGCCGAAGTCATCGACATCGTTCCGCGCGGCGGCAACGTCGCATACGCCACCGTCGTCACCACCCGGGGTTCCGTCAACGGGCGCTGGGTGATCAACGCGGCGGGGCTCGGCGCCGACCACCTTGACGCGAAGTTCGGATACGACAGATTCACCGTCACCCCGCGGCGGGGCGAACTGCTGGTGTTCGACAAGCTGACCCGGCCGATGGTGCCGTGCATCGTGCTGGCCGTGCCATCGTCACGCGGGAAGGGCGTGCTCGTCAGCCCGACCATCTACGGCAATGTGATGGTTGGCCCAACCTCGGAGAACCTGACGGACCGCACCGCCACCGGCACCTCGGAGGAGGGCTTTCACTTCCTGTTGGACAAGGGCCGTGCGCTGATGCCGACGTTGTTCGACGAGGAGGTCACCGCGACCTACGCTGGTCTGCGGGCCGCGATCGACCACGGCGACTACCTCATCGACGTAGATCCGCAACAGCAGTACGTCCTCGTCGGAGGCATCCGGTCGACGGGTCTGACCTCGGGAATGGCTGTGGCAGAACACTTGCTGCAGCTGCTAGCCGATACCGGGCTTGACCTGACGCCGCGGCTGGATCTGCCACCGGCGCCGCGGATGCCCAACATCGGAGAGGCGACGATGCGGCCCTACCAGGACGCCGAGCGCATCGCCGCTGACCCCGAGTACGGCCGCATCGTGTGCTTCTGCGAGCGTGTCACCGCGGGTGAGATCCGCGACGCGTTCGCTTCGGTCATCCCACCGCGCGACCTCGACGGGCTCCGTCGTCGCACCCGGGTGATGAACGGCCGCTGTCAGGGTTTCTACTGCGGCGCGCACACCGCGGCGCTCCTGGAGGCGGCGCAGTGAGCAGGGTAGCCGTCGCCGTCATCGGAGGCGGGCCGTCCGGACTCACCGCGGCCGCGGCGCTGGCCCCGATCGTCGACGGCCAGGTTCTCGTCCTGGAACGCGAAGCCGAGGCCGGTGGAATCCCCAGGCACAGTGATCATCTCGGCTACGGGATGCGGGACCTGAAGCGCTTCGTCTCTGGGCCCGCCTATGCCAGGCGCCTCACCGATACCGCGCGGGACGCGGGGGCGCACCTCGAGACCGAGGCGATGGTCACCGGATGGTGTGGCGAGCGGAAAGTGGAGATCACGTCACCGCGGGGCCGTCGGATTCTCGAGGCCGACGCCGTCGTGCTGGCGACGGGCGCCAGGGAACGGCCGAGACCGGCGCGGCTGATCCCCGGCGATCGACCGGACGGGGTGTACACCACCGGGCAACTGCAGAACCTCGTCCACGTCCACCACGGCGAGGTGGGTACCCGCGCCGTCGTCGTTGGCGCCGAATTGGTCAGCTGGTCGGCCGTGCTGACGCTGCGCGAGGCCGGTTGTGCCACAGTCGCGATGATCAGTTCTCATCCGCGTTCGGAGGCCTACGCCGCCTTCCGCGTCCCTGGCCGCGCGGTCCTGCGCGGTCCGGTGCTGACCCGTAGCCGAGTGGTGAGCATCGACGGCAAACGGCGGGTGCGGTCGGTTCTCGTGGAGAACATCGACACGGGCGCGCGCACGGCCATCGAGTGCGACACCGTGGTCACGACGGGTGATTGGATTCCCGATCACGAGCTCGCGCGAACCGCGGGGCTGGCAATGGATTCCGCCACCCGAGGCCCGCTGGTCGATGCGAGTCTGCGGACCAGCGTCCCCGGAGTCTTCGCAGTGGGCAATCTCCTGCATCCGGTCGACACGGCCGACAGTGCGGCACTCGACGGTCGCCATGTCGCACCGAAGGTCCGAGACTGGCTAAACGGCAAACATAATGTGCCGCAAGCTATTCGGGTGCGAACGTGCGCCCCGTTCCGGTGGGTGACGCCACAACTGATCGCACCCGACGGCGGTGCGGCGCCGCGCGGCGATCTGCTGTTCTGGGTCGACGAGTACCACCGAACCCCCCGGCTGCGTGCGGTCCAGGACGGTCGAATCGTGGGGCAGAGCCGTACGCTCTGGCCTGCCGCACCGGGCCGGATCTATCGGGCGCCGTGGTCTCTGGTGTCGGGTGCGGACCCGTCGGGTGGCGACGTCACCGTCGAACTGACCGTCTGAGAGGCTAGACGCAGACCCTCAGACGTCAGGAGACCGTCCATGTCCGTCACCGTTCTGCTCGAGTTGAGATTCAAGCGCGAATCGGTCGCCGAGGCACGCGAAGTGTTCGCCCGTGAGCTCCAGAAGACCCGCGGCTTCCAAGGCAGCCTGGTCACCGACGTCCTGGTGGACGAAGCCGACGAGGCGCACTGGATCATCTACGAGGTGTGGGAGAGCGTGGAAGCCGACGAGGCGTACCGCGCCTTCCGCGCGGGCGACGGCAAGATCACCGACCTGCCGCCACTGCTCGCCGCGCCTCCGGTCAAGACCAGGTACGTGACCTCCGACGTCTGAGGTCCGTCTCGCGGCGCTCATCGGGCGGAAAGCGACTAGCTGAGGAGCCCGCCGGCAAATGGTCCCCGAGGCTTTACAAACCGGATCGGCACCGTCACGCTCACAGATATGTTCGCTCAAACTGTCAGACGTCACCACTGCCGCTGGGGATGGGCGTGAGGTCGGTGGTCGATCCAGGCGACGTGGAGGAGACCCTCTCGCGCTCCGGAATCGTCCAAGGGGTCGAACCCAGCGCGGTAGCCGCGCTCATCAACCAACTGCAACCCGTGGACTTTCCTCGCGGGCACACGATCTTCGTCGAGGGCGAGCCCGGCGACCGGCTGTACATCATCGTCTCCGGCAAGGTGAAGATCGTTCGCAGCGCCCCCGACGGCCGTGAGAATCTGCTCACCATTCTTGGCCCTTCGGACATGTTCGGGGAGCTGGCGATCTTCGATCCCGGCCCGCGGACCTCGAGCGTGACCACGGTCACCCAGGTACGGGCGGTGTCCATGGATCGCGAGGCACTGCGCGCGTGGATTGCCGGCCGTCCCGAGATCGCCGAGCAGTTGCTGCGGGTTCTGGCCCGCCGATTGCGCCGCACGAACAACAACCTCGGCGACCTGATCTTCACCGACGTGCCTGGCCGCGTCGCGAAGCAGTTATTGCAGCTGGTGCAGCGTTTCGGCGCGCAGGAGGGCAACGCGCTGCGGGTCACCCATGACCTGACTCAGGAAGAGATCGCCCAACTGGTCGGGGCGTCCAGGGAGACGGTCAACAAGGCGCTCGCCGACTTCAGTCAGCGCGGCTGGATCCGCGTCGAGGGCAAGAGCGTGCTCATCCTCGAGCCGGAGCGGTTGGCGAAGCGCGCGCGCTGACTGCATTGACGGTGCTGCCCTGATCGGGCAGGCTCGAAGTTACTGGCAAGTAGTGCGGAGAGTTCAACCATGAATGAAGTGAAGTTCCTCGACCTGCACGGAGACCGGGTCGCCTACCGCGACGAGGGCAGCGGCGAGGTCCTGCTGCTGATACACGGCATGGCAGGCAGCTCGGATGCGTGGCGGGAATTGATTCCGCGGCTCGCCAAGAACTACCGCGTGGTGGCGCCCGACCTGCTCGGCCACGGCCAGTCGACGAAGCCCCGTGGCGACTACTCGCTCGGTGCGTTCGCGGTCTGGCTACGCGACATTCTCGACGAGTTGGGCATTGCGCGGGCGACCATAGTCGGGCATTCGCTCGGTGGCGGCGTAGCGATGCAGTTCATCTATCAGCACCCCGATTACTGCGAACGGGTAATCCTCATCAGCAGCGGCGGCCTCGGCCCCGACGTGGGCTGGATTCTTCGGCTGCTGTCGGCGCCCGGCGCCGAGTTCATCCTTCCGATCATTGCTCCCACCCCGGTCTTGAAGGCAGGCAACAAGATTGGGTCCTGGTTCACGTCCGCCGGCATGCGTGCGCCGCGTGCCAGTGAGATGTGGCGGGCGTACTCGTCCTTCTCGGACCGGCCGACGCGCGACGCGTTCCTGCGGACACTGCGATCGGTGGTGGACTACCGCGGTCAGGCGGTCAGCGCCTTGAATCGCCTGCACGTCCGTTCCGAGCTGCCGACGTTGGCGATCTGGGGCGAGGACGACGAGATCATTCCGGTCGAGCACGGCTACGCCGCCCAGGCTGCCCGGCCGGGCAGCCGGCTGGAGGTGTTGCCCGGGGTCGGGCACTTCGCTCACGTCGAGGCGCCCAATGAGGTCGCCGACATCATCGACGACTTCATGAAGACGACCCACCACGACAGGGGCGTCGAGATCGTGACCCCAGATCCGGTCACCTAAATTCGTGTGATCCCCACGTGTAAACTACGCCACCCGTGGGTATTGGGTGTACATGTGTTCACCAACCAAGGCTTCTGACCTCGTCCGTCCGCGGGGTGCGTGATGGCTCTCAAGCTGCGTGACCTCACGCGTTGGAGCGAAGCGCCCGCGAGGGGCGTCGAAACCGCGACGTCCCCGAAGATCAACGTGCTGCGCGGGTTGGCAGCACGCGCCACGACGCCGTTGCTGCCCGACGACTACCTGAAACTTCTCAATCCACTGTGGTCCGCGCGCGAACTGCGCGGTGAGGTCGTTGACGTGCAACGCGAGACCGAAGACTCCGCCACCGTGACCATCAAGCCGGGGTGGGGTTTCACAGGCGACTACCGGCCGGGCCAGTACGTCGGCATCGGCCTGCGCATCGACGGCCGGTGGCACTGGCGGTCGTACTCGCTGACCTCGATCCCGCGGCGGGACAAGAAGCTGATCTCGATCACCGTCAAGGCGACACCCGAGGGCTTCCTGTCGACCCACTTGGTGAACGGTGTGAAGTCCGGAACGATCGTTCGCCTTGCGGCGCCGAAGGGCGATTTCGCCCTGCCCGATCCGCCTCCGGCCAAGCTGCTCCTGGTGACGGCGGGCAGCGGCATCACGCCCGTCATGGCGATGCTGCGGTCGATGGCGCAACGCGGGCACACCTCCGACGTGGTCCACATCCACTCGGCGCCCTCGGCGCAACACGTGATCTTCCACGACGAGTTGCAGGAACTTGATCGCGGTCCGTCGAACTATTCGTTGCTGCTGCAACTGACCGAGGACATGGGTCACCTCGACTTCGGAAAGGAACTCGACGCCCTCGTCCCGGACTGGAAGGACAGACCCACCTGGGCGTGCGGTCCGCCCGCCATGCTCGACGCCATCGAGCAGGTGTGGACCGACGCCGGCGTGCCGGAGGACCGCCTGCACATGGAGCGCTTCGTCATCGCCCGCACCGACAAGGGCGGCGAGGGCGGCACCGTCACCTTCGCGCTCTCGGACAAGTCGGTCGAGGCGGACGGTGCCACCTCGCTGCTGGAGGCGGGCGAGAAGGTCGGCATCCAAATGCCGTTCGGGTGTCGCATGGGAATCTGCCAAACCTGCGTTCTGCCTTTGGAATCCGGGCACGTCCGCGACTTCCGGTCGGGTGACGAGCACGGCGAGGGCGACCGCATCCAGACGTGCATCTCCGCCGCATCAGGCGACTGCACCCTCAACATCTAGGAGACCGAGCATGGCTATCACCGACATCAAGGAGTACACGCACCTGACGCCTGAGGACGTCGAGGAGCTAGGACGCGAGCTGGACGCAATCAGAACCGACATCGAGGAGTCCCGCGGCGAGCGGGACGCCCGCTATATCCGGCGGGCCATCCAACTGCAGCGCGGGCTCGCGGCCGGTGGCCGAATCGCGTTGTTCGGCAGTCGAAACAAGGTCGCTTGGACGGTCGGCACCGGCATGCTCGCGCTTGCCAAGATCATCGAGAACATGGAACTCGGGCACAACATCACCCACGGTCAGTGGGATTGGATGAACGATCCCGAGATCCACTCCACCGAATGGGAGTGGGACACCACGTCCCCGTCCGTGCACTGGAAGAAGTCGCACAACTTCATTCACCACAAGTACACCAACGTCGTCGGACTGGACGACGACATCGGTTACGGCATCATGCGGCTCACCCGCGACCAGCGCTGGGAGCGCTGGATGATCGGCAACCCCATCTACAACCTTCTGCTCGGGACGCTGTTCGAGTGGGGTGTCGCCGCGCACGGGTTGGAGACGACGAAGTTCCGCAAGGGGGAGAAGTCGAAGGCCGAGGTGCTCAAGGACCTCAAGATCATCGGCAAGAAGGTGGGCAAGCAGGTCGGCAAGGACTACATCGTATTCCCGGCGCTCACCGGACCGGCGTGGAAGCACACGCTCGGGGCCAACGCGGTGGCGAACCTGATCCGCAACTACTGGTCCTACATGGTGATCTTCTGCGGGCACTTCCCCGACGGCGCAGAGAAATTCACACAGGAGGAGTACGACGCGGAGACACAGGCCGAGTGGTATCTCCGCCAGATGCTGGGCTCGGCCAATTTCCATGCCGGACCGCTGATGGCGTTCATGAGCGGCAATCTCTGCTACCAGATCGAGCACCACCTGTTCCCAGACCTGCCGAGCAACAGGTACGCGGAGATCGGTGAGCGGGTCAGGGCACTCTGCGAGAAGTACGACCTGCCGTACACGACGGGTCCGCTCCTGCGCCAGTACTCACAGTCGTTCTTGACCATCGCAAAACTGGCGCTGCCCAACAGGTTCCTCAAGGGCACGCCCGACGACGCACCGGAAACCAACTCGGAGTTGAAGTTCCGCATCCGCGAGGGCGTCCGGGAGAGTTTCGGCACAGATCCGGCGACGGGCAAGCGACGTGGCCTGCGCACGGCGCTGCGGGAACTTCAAGCGGGGGAGGCGGCCACGGTGTAGCCGGCCGATCGGACGGCGCCCGCGCTTGCCACGGTGACCAGCACGATGGCCAGGCAATCGATCGGCGTGAGCCGCTGACCGAGCACCGCCCATCCGGCGAGCACCGCGACGACGGGGGACAGGCATGTGAGCACCGCGAAGGTCGCGGGGGCGAGAGTGCGCAGGGACCACAACTCCAACGAGTACGGAATCACCGAACTCATCAGCCCGACGGCGATCGCCAAGGCCGCGACGTGCCAGTGCAGAGCGCCAGCGCCATCGATGGTGGCGGCGGCGAAGGGTGCCACCAGCAGAGCACCGATGGCGGTCGCGATTGCCAAGGCGTCCAGCTTCGGAAACACCTGCACGGCGCGCGACGTCGCCACGATGTAGCAGGCCCAACTCAGCGCCGCCGCCCCGGCGAATGCCACGCCGATCCAGTCGAGATGACCCATTTGCTTCGGCGTCAGGCCGAGCGTGGCGATCCCCGCGAAGGCGAGAAACGCCCACAGCCAGGCGATGCGCCGTCTACTGAGGGCGACGGACAGCACCAGCGGACCGAGGACTTCGATCGTCACGGCGATGCCCAGCGGAATACGCGAGATCGCCTCGTAAAAGCTGAGATTCATGGCGGCGAGGGCAGCCGCCAGGGCCGCAGCGGCGCCCAAGGCACGACGCGTGAGTCGCCGAACCCGCGGGCGGACGGCGACACAGAGCACGATGCCTGCCACCGCGAAGCGGGCGAAGGTGGCTCCGCCCGCGCCGAGTGCGGAAAACAGCCCAACGGCGAACGCGGCTCCGACTTCCTGCGAGGTCGCGGCGCTCACCACGAGTAGAGCGGGACCGATGGGCGTTCCGCCATGGCGCTGAGATGCCGTCACCGGTCGCCAACGATGGCGATGAGCCGTTCCAGCGCCGCCAACTGAGCGCCGTACGCTCCGTCGAGCTTGGCCAGCAGGGTGGTGATTCCGGCCTCCCGGTAGCGGCTGACCCGATCGGCGATCGCATCGTCGGTGCCCAGTAGGTTGGTGAGTCGACCAAGGTCGATGGGGACCGCCTGGCGCGCCTCGTCGCGTCGGCCCGCCTGCCAGAGTTCGGTGACCGTCTCGACACCTGCCTGGTAGCCCAGCCGACTGAAGGCGTCGCTGTAGAAGTTTCTGCCGCCTGCCCCCATCGCGCCGATCGTGAACGCATACCCGTCGGCATGTCTGCGGGCGGCGGCAGCGCCGTCTTCCCGACTGTCGGTGAACTCGACCGCGACGGGGGCGACCAGGTCGAGATCCGCCACCGTCCGGCCCGCGCGTTCGGCACCGTCGCGGAGCGGGCCGAGGAACACGTCAGCGGCCTCCGGGATGAACGCGTTGCCCAGCCAGCCGTCCGCCATCTCGCCGGTGAGCTGCAGGTTCTTCGGACCCATCGCAGCGACGTAGACCGGGACGTGCGCCGGCCGCACCAGGGGCCGCAACACGCGACCGTCGCTGTCCGGCAGCGGAAGTGGATAGATCTCACCGGCGTGCTCCAGGCGCTCGCCGCGACTGACGGTCCGGATGATCTCGATCGTCTCCCGCGTGGTCTGCACGGGGCGGCGGAACCTGACACCGTGCCAGCCCTCCATCACCCCTGGCCCCGAGGTGCCGACGCCCAACATGAACCTGCCACCGGACAGCTCCTGCAGGCTCAGCGCCGACGTCGCGAGAAGGGCCGGACTGCGCGAACCTAGTTGTACGACAAAGGTTCCCAGGCCGATATCGCTGGTCGTGGCGGCGATGAACGCGAGTCCGGTGAGTGCGTCGTACCCCCACACCTCGGGGACCCACAATGACGCCACACCGATGCGCTCGGCCGCGACGGCGAACTCCGCCGCGCCGGGTGCACGGGGTTCGATGAGGGCTCCGACCTTCACTGTCGCTCCTTGGTTCGTTTCTGCCGATGCGTCCACTGCACTATGGCAGGCTGCGCTGCATGCGCTACCGCGATCAGCCGACGGTGGAAGTGACGCAGCGGGTCAAGTGCGACGTGCCGACCGCCTGGAAACTCGTCACCGACATCGGCCTGCCTGCGCGGTGCTCGGCGGAGTTGCAGAGCGTGGAATGGCTCGGCGATGCCGATGGCGTGAAGGTGGGTGCCCGATTCCGTGGCAGCAACGAGCACGCGGCCATGGGTGCCTGGCAGACCGAGTGCGAGGTGGTCGAGGTAGACGAGGGACGACGCTGGGTCTGGAACGCCATCGGTCTGGATGGCCCAACTGCCACGTGGGCGTTCGAGGTGGAGCCGACCAGCGATGGCGTGCTGATCCGACAGTGGGCCAGGATGGGCCCCGGCCCGTCGGGGCTGACCTACGCGATCAATGCCAAGCCCGAACTGGAGGGCAGGATCGTTGCGAAGCGGCTCATCGAGTGGCAGCAGAACATGCAGACGAATCTGGACTGCATCCGCGACGAGTTCGAGAAGTGATGCCGCTCGCTTCGAGTCGAGGCGGGAACTCTCAGCGAGTCGCGGGCATGCCGAACACCGTGAACAACGCCGGCTCGAGGAACACGGTGATGGCACTGATGCCACCCGGCCCCGCGGTCAAGACGTGAATCGAATGTGACCGCATGACAAGATCTTCCGCCCGGCGATACTCGGCGACGGCAGGCTGTCCGTTGGCTCCGGTCGGTATCAGCACAACGTCGCCGGCTCTTGCGAAGGTACGGGTGGACAGGAAGCTGCTCACCGCCTCGCGCCCGACGAACCACACGGTCAAAGGGGGCATCTCGAGTCTGATGTCAGCCCGCAAGAGCTCGGTCAGGGCCCCGACGTCGGCGTTCTCGAACGCCGCGCAATAGCGGTCCCAGAGCTCTCGGCGCGCAGCGTCGTCGGGTTCAGCGGCTTCATCTTCGTTGAGGGCGACGGTGTCGAGATGCGCACGGGCCCGCTGCAGTGCACTGTTGACTGCGGCCGGCGTCGTCTCGAGAAGTTCGGCCACCTCGACGGCACTGAACTGGGCGACCTCCCGCAGGATCAACACCGCCCGCTGGCGTGCCGGTAGTTCCTGCATCGCCGTCATCACGGCGAGGCGGACGGACTCGCGCGCCGTGACCACCGCTTCGGGAGTCAGGGTGTCGGGCAGCGGTTCGAGCCAGCGATGGGCGGTGCTGTCGTGCCCGTCGAGACCGACGTCGGGATCGACCGAGCCCTCGCCGAGTCCCGCGGGCAGCACGCGCCTGGCACGGTTCTCCAAGGCGCGAAGGCACGCGGTCGTCGCTATGCGGTAGAGCCAGGTCCGCAGCGCCGCGCGTTCCTCGAATGCCCCGTAGCCACGCCAACCTCGCAGGTAGGTCTCCTGGACGAGGTCCTCGGCGTCGTGCACCGAACCGAGCATGCGATAGCAGTGCGCGATCAGTTCGGCCCGCAACGGCGCCGCGCGCTCCATGAAGTCTTCCTGCACCGGCACGTTGGATCTCCTCCGTCAAGGCGACACGGAATGTCGTTCACGAATACAGATCCCCGAGCCGGTGCAAATTCATCGATGAATCCTGGCGCCGCCACGTATCTGACCCAATGCGGAGGTTTGAACCTCGACCCATCACGAAAGCGAGCAGACAGATGAACGATTCGGACAAGTTGCCGTCGGACCGACTGGTTGGCACCACGGCGATCGTCACCGGCGCGAGTCGGGGCTTCGGCCGCGGCATTGCCATGGCGCTGGCATCGGCAGGTGTCCGCGTCGTCGGCGTCGCACGCACGGCCGCGGATCTCGACGAAGTGGGCGCCCAGCTCGGCAGCGCGTTCACCGGAGTCGCTGCCGACGTCGCCGACCCTGGGGTCGCCGCCCAACTCATCGACGAGCATCGTCCGCGCACCGTTGTGTTGTGTGCCGGCGCCGCGCCACACATGTCTCCGCTGCAGGACCACACCTGGGAGACGTTCAGCCGCAACTGGAATGTCGATGTGGCGCAGGCGTTCTACTGGATCCAGCATGCTCTGCGCCGACCGCTGGCTCCCGGCAGCACGGTGATCGCGATCTCCAGCGGCGCCGCGATCAAGGGTTCGCCGCTGAGCGGCGGGTACGCGGGAGCCAACGCCACGGTCAGGTTCGTCGCCGACTACGCGGCGCTCGAGTCCGACCGCGGTGACCTGGGCATCGGCTTCGTGTCGGTTCTCCCGCAGCTGTCGCCGGCCACCGATCTGGGCGCTGCCGCCGTCGCGGCGTATGCCGACCGGCAAGGCGTCGACCTCGATTCGTTCCTTCGGACCATGGTGCCCGCCCTGATGCCCGAGCAGGTCGGGAAGTCGGTTCTCGAGATCGCGACGGCGGAGCGCCCGGAGTACCAGTCGTACGGCCTCAGCGCGGCAGGTCTGTCACCCCTGACGGCCGCCCCCGAGCGCTAGGTGATCGTGACGCCACCGTCGACGGCAATGGTCTGGCCGGTGACGTAGCCCGCCGCGGGCGAGGCCAGCCAGACCAACGTGGCGGCGAGTTCGACGGGATCACCCATGCGTGGCAGGACGAACCGGGCACTCAGCGATTCGAGGTAGCCGGGCTTGTACTGGTCGGTCATCTCGGACTTGAAGAATCCCGGCGCGATGGCGTTGACGCGGATTCCCTTGCGAGAGCCCCACTGCTGGGCCAGGTCTCGCGTCAGTCCTACGATGGCGGCCTTGCTCGCGCTGTAGGCCGCCTGCGGAAGGCCTGCGGTCGTGAGCCCGAGGACGCTCGAGATGTTGACGATCGAGCTACCGGGCTTCATCACCCGGGCGCACGCCTGGGCCGCCCAGTAGGAGCCGTGCAGATTGATGTCGACGACGGCGCGGAACTCGTCGGGGGTCTCGCGCGTCGCGGGCACGGCCGTTCCGACTCCTGCGTTGTTGACCAGGACGTCGACGCGACCGAACTCGGCCATGGCCCGTTCGACCATCGCCTGGCACTGCTCCTGGTCCGTGACGTCGGTCCGGACGGCCAATGCTCGTCTACCGGCGGCCGTCACCAAATTAGCTGTGTCGCTGAGCTTCTCGGTGCGCCGGGCGGCGAGTACGACGTCGGCACCGGCCTGCGCACACGCCTCGGCGAACGCCACTCCGAGTCCGGACGAGGCGCCGGTGACGATGACGACCTTGTCGTCGAGACGGAACATGTCCATCAGGCTCATGCGGTCACAGTCCCATGTTCTTGGCGATGATCAACTTCATGACCTCGCTGGTGCCCCCGTAGATGCGGTTCACGCGGCTGTCGGCGAACAGCCTTGCCACCGGGTACTCCGTGATGTAGCCGTAGCCGCCGTGCAGTTGCAGACAGCGGTCGATGACGCGGGACGCCACCTCGGTGCAGAAGAGCTTGGCGGACGCGGCATCCGCGGCCGTCAGCTCGTCCTTGTCGATCGCCTCGAGCGCGCGGTCGATCACGGCCTCGCTCGCGTCGACCTCGGCCTGACAGGCAGCCAATTCGAACTTGGTGTTCTGGAAGCTCGCGACGGGCTGGTTGAACACGGTGCGGTCCTGGGTGTACTTCTTGGCGAACTGCACGGCGGCCTTGGCCTGGGCGTAGGCGTTGACGGCGATTCCGAGTCGCTCTCTGGGCAGGTTGTTGCCAAGGTAGGAGAACCCGCGGTGCTCCTCGCCGAGAAGATCCTCGACGGGCACCATCACGTCGGTGAAGTTCAGCTCGGCGGTGTCGGACACCTTCAACCCGAGCTTGTCGAGCTTGCGGCCGACCGAATAGCCGGGCAGCGTCGTGTCGACGATCAACAGGGACAGGCCGTAGCGGCGGTCGTCCTCGCGGGGCGGGGCGGTACGCGCGGCCACGATCATCCGGTCCGCCTGCACGCCGCCGGTGATGAACGTCTTCGCGCCGTTGAGCACGTAGTGCTTGCCGTCCTCGGTGAGCTTGGCGGTCGTGCGCATGCCCGCCAGATCCGAACCCGTTCCCGGTTCGGTCATCGCGATGGCGAACATGATGTCGCCCGACACGAAACCGGGGAGCCAGCGCTGCTTCTGCTCCTCGTTCGCGTAGGCCTGAAGGTAGGGCAGACACAACGTGACATGTGCGCCGGAGGCGCCGAAGGACACGGCCGCGCGATTGGTCTCCTCGGACAGGACCGCTTGGAACTTGTAGGACTCGATGCCCGCGCCGCCGTACTCCTCGGCGACCTCGATCCCGAAGACGCCGAGTTCACCCAGCTTGTGATAGAACTCGCGGGGCACGATGCCGGAGGCATACCAGTCGTCGTACACCGGCACGACCTCGGACTCGATGAAGTCCCTGATCGTCTTCCGAAAGGCCTCGTGGTCATCGTCGTACACGGTTCTCAACATGGTTGCTTTCTACCCGCTCGGGATCGGTGGTACCCACGGCCTGGCTGATCTGACGAATTCCTCAACTTTGATGGAAACGACTATCGTGGCGGCATGGCAGCTGAATCCCCAGCGTTGATCGACGTCCATGCCCACTACCTCACCGACCGCTACGTCGACGCGGCGAAGGCGGCGGGCGTCATCCACCCCGATGGGATGCCGGGATGGCCCACCTGGACTGTCGATGACCACCTTGCGTTGATGGACGACACGCGCACGGGTCGGGCGATGCTGTCGATCTCGTCACCCGGCGTGCACTTCGGCGACGACAGTGCGGCCGCCGACCTGGCGCGCCACGTCAACGAGTTCGCCGCCGGCGTGGTCGGGGAGCACGGGGACCGGTTCGGCTTCTTCGCCTCGGTGCCGCTGCCGTGCGTGCGTGCCGCGGTCGACGAAGCCGTGTACGCCATCGATCGGCTCGGCGGGCGCGGTGTCGTTCTCATGAGCAACAGCGCCGGGGTCTACCTCGGCGACCCGTCTCTCGATCCACTATGGGAGGCACTGAATCAGCGGCGGGCCATCGTGTTCGAGCATCCGACTTCGCCGCCCAACGTCGACGTGGTAGGCCTCGGCCGCCCGCGGCCGATGTTGGAGTTCATGTTCGAGACCACCAGGACGGTGACCGACCTGATGTTCGCGGCGGTCCCCGAGCGTTACCCGGACATCAGGTTCGTGATCCCGCACAGCGGCGCGACGCTGTCCGTGGTGGCGGACCGCATCGAGATGTTCCGCGCCATGCTCCCCGGCTCGCACGGCCGCGCGCCGTCGACCCTGACGACCAGGCAACAGCTGCAACGCTTTTGGTACGACCTGGCGGGCACCCCGTTCCCCGCACCGTCGGCGGCGCTGGTCGACGTGGTCGGATCCGACCAGGTGCTCTACGGCAGCGACTTCTGCTGGACGCCTGCGATGGGAGCGGCCCATCAGGTGGCGGTGTTGGAACGGGAGCCGACGGACTGGCGAGCGGTGACTACCGCCAACGCCGAGCGTCTGCTCGCCTAGACACTCGGTGATCGGGACTCGCTGCGTTACGAGAAAGCCAGTACGACGCGGGCACCTCGCAGTAAACTTTGCTGATGCAGCCGCCGGTGCCGATGGGCGAGGTCCTGAGTGACATCGCGGCAAGCCTCAGCCGAGGCGGAGTGTCATCCTCTGGAACCGGCGGTGTCGGCGGATGGGTCTTCACGGTCGCCTCCGTCCTGGCTCTGATCGCCGCAGGCATTGCCGTCCGGACGGCTCGCCGGTTGACCCGCAGATCCGCCCCCGAGCTCATCGTGCTGCTGAACCAGTCAGCGGCCTTCTACAGCCGCTGGCCAGAAGACCGACTCTCGAGTGCCCCGCGCGCCGAACTGGTGAGCGAGGCAGCCAGGTGCAGACGTATCGTCGAGCTTTTGGAATCGCACCCATCCGTCGCAGCGGACGGCGGCGCCTCACGCGGGGCGATAGACGGCCTGAAAATGTGGATTGCGCTGTTGTGCAAGCGAATCGAACAGCAAGCGAACATGCCGTCCGGGGCGGCATACGCCTAGTCCGCTCTGGGTACCAACCCCTTGACCGACGTCCGCCGGCCGGGTTCGCGAGGAATTCTCGGACGTCCACGGGTGTTCATCTGGCGAGCACCAGGTAAGGAGTTGAGCCGATGAACTCAAGACCGTTGCACTTCAATGCGTTCATCTGGCCCAACGGATACCACGAATCTGCCTGGCGCCTGGCCGCCGACGACGTCCGCACCGTGCTCGGGCTGCCGTACTACGCCGACATCGCACGGACCGCCGAACGTGGGCTACTGGACTCAGTCTTTTTGGCCGACAACATCGCCATCGCCGAATACCGCGCCACGCACCTGCCCCAGACACAATTCGACCCGATCTCCCTACTGTCGGCCCTGGCCGCCAGCACGGATCACATCGGCCTCATCGGCACGGGTTCGACGACGTACAGCCAGCCGTGGGAGCTGGCCCGCCGGTTCGCCACGCTGGATCACCTCAGCAATGGACGCGCCGGCTGGAACATCGTCACCACCGTCACGCCCCTGGCCGCCGCCAATTTCGGTGAGCGCAGCCACCCCGATCATGCCGACCGATACGCGCGTGCCCACGAGTTCGTCGACGTCGCCGCGCGCGTGTGGGACAGCTGGGCCGACGATGCGATCATCGGGGACCGCGAGCGCGGGGTCTGGGCCGACCGCAGCAAGCTGCGCGCCCCGCGCTTTCACGGACGTTATTACGACGTCGAAGGAATCCAGCCCTTTCCCCGCTCCCCGCAGGGCAGGCCCGTACTCGTCCTGGCCGGGCAATCAGGAGCCGGCATCAGGCTCGCGGCGCAATACGCCGAGATGGCGTTCTCCGGACCGCCCTCGTTGGCATCAGCGGTCGCGTTCCGTGCAGACCTGCACGCCCAGGCAGCCGCCCTTGGGCGCGACCCCGAGCAGGTGTTGGTGCTGCCCGCGCTGATGGTGACGCTCGGAGGCGCCGAAGCCGAAGCCCACTCCAGGGCGCAGCAGTTGGAGGAGCTGGCGAGTGCCGACTTCCGTTGGCAGAACGCTCTTTACACGGCCGGGCTGGACCCCGATGCCTTCGACCCGGACGCTCCGCTGCCGGCACACCTCTGGGAAGAGCGATCGCCATCGACCCGCGCCGACCAGCTCTACGCAGCCGCACGCGCGCGTCCGAATGTTCCCTTGCGTGAAGTCGCTCAACAAGTCAGCGGGGGCGCCGGGCAGACGCACTTCGTCGGTACGCCAGAACAACTCGCCGAGCACGTGATCGCGTGGCAGGATGCCGGCGCCGTCGACGGCTTCACCATCATGGGCTCGACGCTCCCGCACGAGCTAACCGCGTTCGTCGACCACGTCGTACCAATCTTGCAGCGCCGTAAACGATTCCGAACGGAGTACACCGGCACTACGCTGCGTGATCATCTCGGACTTTCGCGGCCGGCCAGCTCGTCCTGAGACGAGGCGAACTGGAATGTGGGCAGGTTGTCGCACAGCGCGCCGATGTCCTTGCCCGCCTGCATGACAGTCCGATCGGGCCGGACGACGGCGGCGCTGGCGCGACCCCGACGCAGCCACCGCGCCAGCTCGGTGCCAGGCGCCGCGACGTGCAGCACTGCCCCGTGCTGCTCGATCAGGGCACGCTCGACCGGCCCGGGAACGATCGTGGTGATCACCGCGAATCCGCCGCCCAACTCGGCGTCGAGCCGAGTGCCACCCGACACGATCGGGTTCGGGCACAGCCTTCCGGCCAGACCCCACGGCGCTCGGGACTTGATGACGAGTGCGCTCCTGCGCAGCGCCGGGGTCTCGCTGTCGAGAACTCTGGCGGTCAGGCCGGGCAGCCGGTGCAGCTGCGGCACGACGAAGCGGCGGGCCAGACCGCCGAGCTCACCGCCTGCGGTCATCGACCGTCCGACGCCGAGGGCAAGCCGGATCATGTTCATAGCGTGCGGCTTTCGCTCATGTTCGTAGGTGTCCAGCACCTCGGAGGGCAGCGATTCGTCGAGGACACCCGCCAGCTTCCAGGCCAAGTTCACCGCGTCGCGCACGCCGGCCCCCATGCCCTGCCCGATGAAGGGCGGGGTGAGATGTGCGGCGTCGCCGAGGAGGAAGACGCGGCCACGCCGCCAGTGGTCGGCAACCTGCGCGCGGAACGTGTACTCGCTGACGCGCACCAGTTCGAGCTCATCGACGCCGACATTCTCGACCCATGGCTTGATCAGCGGGCCGAGTGCATCGAGGGTGCCGAAGTCGGCGGACGTCTCGTCGTCGAGCAGACGGAACTCCCACCGGTAGCGCGTCTCGCCGATGCGCATGTACGTTCCTGCGCGGACCGGGTCGCACACCTGATGGACGCCCTCCCACTGAGCGAGGTCGGCCGAGGTCACAACATCGACCACCAGCCAGCGCTGAGCGAATCCGAGATCCCGCATGCTGGAGCCGATTTCAGAGCGCGCGATGCTGTTGGCGCCGTCGCAGCCCAGCACGTAGGCGGTCTCGACGACGTGTTCGGCGTCGCCGCTTTTATCGGTGTAGGTGACACGAAGGCGGCCGCCACCAGCCTCGGCGACGCCAGTCACCTCGGCGTTGCCGCGCAATTCGGCCCGAGGGTACCGCTCGAGGTTGGTGCGTAGCAGCGCTTCTAGGTTGGGCTGGTCGAACATGTTGGCTTGGGGAAATCCGTTGCGGCTCAGAACGATATCGCGGGTGAATTCCGTGAGCGTGGCCATGGAGCTGTCGAGCAACCGGAGTCCGAGCGCGGGACGTGAGATCGCGGCGAACTCGTCGGCGATCCCCAATCGGCCGAGAACGCGGAAGATCTCGTCGTCCAGATGTACCG
>JAOPWT010000448.1 GCA_025965555.1 Mycobacterium sp. | reverse complement strand
CTCGTCGTCGAGGTCGGACGCGACGTCGAGCAACAGGTCGTGGCTCTCGGAGACCACCGCGGCGATGCGGGCGTCGGGGCGGTCGGGCGTGTTCACGACCAGGATCACCGGCAGATGCGCTCCCAGCGCCTTGCGGAGCACGAAGCGGGTCTGCGGCAGCGGTCCCTCCGACGCGTCGACCAGCAGCAACACGCCGTCAACCATCGAAAGGCCGCGCTCCACCTCGCCGCCGAAGTCGGCGTGGCCGGGGGTGTCGATGACGTTGATCACAGTCATGCTGCCGTCGGGGTGCTTGCGATGCACGTCGGTGTTCTTCGCCAGGATCGTGATGCACTTTTCCTTCTCGAGGTCACCGGAGTCCATCAGGCGCTCGACGGTGTCATCACCGCGGTGGGTCAGCGCACCGGACTGCCGCAGCATGGCGTCGACGAGCGTGGTTTTACCGTGGTCGACGTGAGCGACGATGGCGACATTGCGAAAATCCGGGAGAGAATCCACCCCCAGATTGTCGCAGCGTAGGTATCCAATCGCGAAAACGACGGAAAGGGCCGCAGGCATTGGAGGGGCAGAGGTGAAGCCGTCCGAGTTCGCTTCACTCAAACCGAAGAAGAAGTGTTGTCGCAGCAAACCCCGTTGTAAACGCTGTCCACTCGTACTGCACAAGGTCCGCAAGGCCGAGTTGTCCGGCCTGCGCGGCAAGGAGCTGAACAAGGTGTTCAAACGTGCCAGAAAAGCCTGACTACCTGGACGAACATCGGCGTACGGTGAAGGTGTCCGTCGCTGGTTGGAGGTAACGATCATGGCGGTTTTCGAGGTGGCGACCATCGCCCTGGTGGTCGTGCTGGCCAGTGCCGCGACCGCGGCCATCTACCTTGGCCTGCTGAACTGGGTGGGCGGTTACTACGTCGTGCGGTGTGCGGCATGTCACCACTTGACCGGTTCACCGGTCAACCAGGCGCAAGGGTCGTGCCCCCACTGTCGGCATCCCGCCCTGCTGCACCCGGTGTACGTGGCTCGACATCCGCAAAGCCTGTCCCAGGTACGGGTGGTCGGCGACCGGCTCAGGTACTGACGGCTGTCGCCACGAGGCGGCCCTACTGCGGCCGCAGTGCGGCGGTCAGATCAGGCAGCCAGCCACGGTCGGCAGGCACCCACTCGAGCGCGGCGAGTTCGTCGGCCGTCACCCACCGCAGCGCGCGATGGTCGCGCGCCTGCACGCTGCCGCCGGTCTGCGTGACGAGGAAGGCTCGCAACGTCGTGTCCGCGCCAAGCGCGACGTCGGCCCCGAGCCGGGCCCCGACGGTGACCGCGACGCCGAGTTCCTCGTCGAGTTCGCGCACCAGCGCATCGGCGTCGCTCTCCCCCTGCGCCACCTTGCCGCCGGGCAGTTCCCACAGTCCGGACAGTTCCGGAGGCCGCTCACGCTGGGCGACCAGCAGGGTGTTGCCGGTGATCAGTGCGCCTGCGACGACGATCTGGTTCGGCACGCAGCGACGGTATACCGTCGAGTGATGGCTGTGTTAACGGACGAACAAGTGGACGCCGCACTGCCCGAGCTCGACGGCTGGGAACGTTCAGACGGGGCCCTGCGACGATCGATCAAGTTTCCGGCATTTCTCGAGGGCATCGACGCCGTCCGCCGCGTCGGCGAGCACGCCGAGAGCGAAGACCACCATCCCGACATCGACATCCGTTGGCGCACAGTGACTTTCGCTCTCGTCACGCATTCCGAGGGCGGCATCACCGACAAGGACGTCGCGATGGCGGGCGACATCAATCGGATCGTCGGCTGACCACCGCGAGGTAGGCCAGCGTCGCCACCCCCGCCAGCACGTACAGCGAGCCGGCCAACACGGCGTACCAGGGTCTGCCGCTGAGTAAGCCGCTGTCTCCGGCGAGCATCACCAACCACGGCGAGCCGAGATACACCAGGGCCACCCACGTCCAGCCGACGAAGCGTGTTCGCCTGCGCATCGACCCGAGCACCAGCCACATGACGAGCGGCAGCACCCACACCCAGTGGTGGGTCCAGCTGATCGGCGAGATCAGCAGGCCGAGCAGCATCACCACCACGATCCGGCCCAGCGGATCCTCGGGCCCGATGCGCCACCACGCGACCAGACTCAGCACCGCGGTGATCGCCACCGCGACGACCAGCAGCGGGCCATACCCACCGTCGTGACCCGTCAGATAACCGACGACTCCGCGCAGCGACTGGTTCATCGGCGTGTCGACGACGCCGACGCGGTTGGCATTTCCGAGCAGGTCGGTGAAGTAGAACCGGGCTTGCGCTCCGCCCAGCGCGATCGACAGCGCCACCGTCGCGCCGAACACCACTGCCGCGAAGACGACGGCCTTCCACCGGCGGGCGCCGACGAAGTACAGACCCGCCACCGCCGGTGTCAGCTTCATGCCGGTCGCCAGGCCCACCAGCAGCCCCGACACCCACCACCTGTTGCTGTACACGGCCCACAACACGGCCAGCATCAGCAGCGCACCGACCTGGCCGAGTTCGAAGAGATGGCGCATCGGCTCGAACCAGATCGCCAGCGCGGTCCACGCCATCGCCATGCGCGAGTCCGGCTTTGCCAACAGCTTCAAGGCGAGCACGGCCGAGCCGTAGAGCGCCGCGACGATGCCGAGCTGCCAGCACAGCCCGACGAGCGGAAACGGCAGGAAGTGCAGCGGGTAGAACACCAGTCCCGCGAAGGGCGGATAGGTGAACTGCAACGGGAGCGGCGGGATCGACGGGTGGTAGACGAAGTCGTACAGACCGCCGTGGTCCATCGTCGCGGCGCCGTCGACGTAGACGTGTAGGTCGATGAAATTGGTGCCGTTGGGCATCAGGTAGGTGACGGCGAACCGCGCGAGGAGGCTGAGCGCAAGCAGATACGGCGCGAGGACCGCGATTCGGTTTCGCGGCGCCGCGCCGATGCTGGCGGGTGCGACATCTGTCTGTCTGGCTATCCGTCCGACTCTAGATACCCCTCGCCGCTCCGCTCGCCAAGGCAAGCGATTCGGTCACCATCGGCCGTCGTGTCAGTAACGGTTGCATAAATGCCACACGTGTCACTTGAGTAACTCCAGTAACTCCGTAGCTTCGGTGTCAGACGAGCCGTCAACCGATTGGGAGAGCCATGCGTTTCACCAGAAAACTGTTTGCCACCAGCATGATTGCGGCCGCCTGCGCGGTTCCTGGGGCGCTGTTGCTCAGCGCCACGGCCGCCGCTGATCCCGTCCCCGCACCCGCGCCGGCGATCCCCGCCATGCCGAACATTCCGTTCCTCAACAACCTCTCGCCCGCCAACGCGCCCGCGATGCTGCAAGGCCTCGCGTCGGTCTTCTCGGGAGCGGCAGGCGCACCCGCCGCGACTGCCGCAGCGGCACCGGCGCAGACGGCGACCGCCTCGGTCACGCTGCCGCAGGCACCTGCCAATCCGGCCGCCGCGGCCCTGCCGGCCGCGACTGCCGCGACTCCCGCGGCTGCGGCCCCGGCCGCTCCGGCTGCCGGCCTGATCCCGACGGCCGAGGTGCAGCTACCTCAGGTTCCGATGAACCCCTTGCCGCTGCCGCAACAGGTCAACTTCCCCGGTGACCTGGCCTCTTTGATGCCTGCGGGCACCCCGCTGGCGAACCTGCTGCCGAAGTCCCCGGTCGCCGTTCCCGCCGCAGCGGTGCCCGCCGTCGCGGCCGCCGTTCCCGCCGCGGCAGCGCCGGCGCTGCCCGCCGCGACCAACAGCCTGGCGGGGATCTCCCCGCTGTTCTTCCCGGTCGCAGGGCTTCCCTGAGGCTTGCCGCACTAGGCCGCAGAACCTACTAATTCACGGGAGAGTCATGCCTACGACCAGAACGCTGCTGATCGCCATCGGTGCGTCGGCCGCGCTGACGCTGAGCGCCCAACCGGTCGCCCATGCGGAACCAGCGCCGCCGCTGCCTCTGCCGATCAGTGGCCTTCAGGCACCGGGGCTACCCGCGATGCAGAGCCTGGCGCCTGCCATCCAGCAGGCCGCTGGTGACCCGACGAACGCCGCATCGATGTTGATGGCCGCGGCAGCGGCGTTCGCGGGCAACAGCGCGGCGCCGTCGGACTCGAAGAACATGGCGGCGGCGGTGAATCAGTTCGCCGCCGATCCCCAGGTGGCGCACGTCCCAGCGGTAGGTGCGATCCCCGGTACCGAGGCGCACCTCCCAATGGGGGTCGACCCGGCGCACGCGGCGGGTCCGGTGCCAGATGCCG
>JAOPWT010000443.1 GCA_025965555.1 Mycobacterium sp. | reverse complement strand
GACGGTCTTCTGTGCGATGAAACGCGTTGCGCCGTCACGCGTGTAGGTACCGCCGAGCACGTAGGCCGGGTAGTCGCCGAGGGTGCTGGTCTCACCCTCGTTGCCTGGCTTGTAGTCCGGCAGGTTGTTGAGCTCGCCTGGCGCCAGATCGATGATCTGCTGCGGGTCGACGTTCCCGGTCAGCTTGGACATCAGCGCGACGATGTTCGGCGGGTCGGACTCGAATTCCGGGCCGGTATAGACGATCGCGCCGTACGCATAGTCCGGCGCCTCCTCTGCGGTCAACGGCTGCCAGCCATCCGGAACGGGCAGGTTGACCGCGGGTGCGCTTGGGTCGCCCATCTTGATCCCGGTCTCCTGGATGTTGTTTTCCTTGATGTAGTCCGCGATCGTCGGGTTCGGGCCTGCGGCCTCCGCCTCGGTGGTTTCTGGCATCTTCGGCTTCTTCGACGTGGTCGCCTCACTGCTGGACGACTTGCTGGTCGAACTGCTGGACGTCGCCGCCTTGGTGTCCGAGCCGCAGCCGGACAGGACGACGGCAAGGGCGGTGACGGCCGCAACCACACCGGTGAGTGCCGAAGCTTTCATTCGTTAACTCCTCGTATTCGGATACTTCACCCGTGGAGACTGCAGGCAAGCGAGAAAGCTGTCCATTCCGGACCGAAGCGTAGCTCAAAACCGCTCTTGTGCAGGCTAGGTATATCTACTCGAAAAATGACCAGGGGGATGGCTGTGAAGTCGCTGAACGAACTTGTCACCCACTGACGAGCATTTGCTCGCACCGTGTTCGCGCCGAAGTTCGCCATCGCGTCAGGCTGGTTTCTGCCCGTCTGCACTTGTCCGATTCGTTCACGACGGGAGTGCGCCGGGGGCCTAACGTGCCATTCATGAACGAATCCGTGCAATCCGTCGTGGTGGAGATCGTGGCGCGTGACGTCACCCGGTCGTTGGGCTTCTATCGACTGCTCGGCTTGGCGGTGCCGGACCCCGACGGTCCGCACGTCGAGGTCGCGCTGCCGGGAGGCAACACGTTGGCCTTCGACACCGAGGAGGTCATCGCAGGCATGCACCAGGGGTGGACACCGCCGACCGGAGCAGGGCGAGTGGCGATCGCCTTCGGCTTTGGTACACCGCGCGAGGTGGACGCGGTGTTCGAACGACTCACCGCGGCAGGGCATTCCGGCATGCTCGCACCGTTCGATGCGCCGTGGGGTCAGCGCTATGCGACGGTCGAGGATCCCGACGGCACCTCGGTTGACCTCTTCGCAGCGCTGACGTAGCCGCTCGCCACCGCCGTCGCCGTCGTGTCGGCGAATGCGCGCACCTCACGATGCAGGTGCGGCTGATCGGCGTAACCGGTCGCGGCTGCCACGTCGGCCAACGACCGGCCGGCCCGCAGCGCAGACACCGCGCGGCGGAACCGTAGGACGCGACGCAGCATCGCGGGCCCGTAGCCGTACACGGCATGGCACTGCCGCTGCAGCGTGCGGTTGGACCAGCCGCCGTCACGCGCCACCTGCTCGACTGGCGTCCCGAGCGCCAAGGTTTCCGTGACGCGCCGCAGCTCCTGCAAGGACCACGGCGCCGTCTCGGTCCGCACTCGACGGGAGGCGAGTTCGCCTGCGATCTCGTCCAGGTGCGTTCGGGGCCGTACGGCACAGAGTTCGTCGAGAGGCACGCGCTGACCCACCAACTCCGAGGCGGGCACGCCCAGCAATCGCGGCAACGCGCCGGGCCGGAACCGCAGGCCCGTCAGCGCCTCCTCGCCGCGCGCCGTGAGCAACGCCGACGTGTCCGGCCCTGCGACGACCACTCGGCCGTCCATTCGGATGAGATCCATGCACCCGTCGGGGAGTACGCGAACCGGGTCGCTGCCGCCGTCCGCCACCCACGCCGTCTCGACGAGTTCGTTAAGGCCGGTGGGTGGCGCGGTCTCGCGGTAGCCCATGTGCCCCACGTTACCGATGGATCGGAAATACCGGGTCGGTGCAGTCCAGCGCGTCGGCCGACAACAACCGCTTGATCACCTTGAACGTCTCGGTTCGCGGCAGGGTGGTGCCGACCCGGACGAACGTCGGCCACTGTTTGGGGCCCAGGTCGGGTTGGTCGGCGAGGAAGGTCGTGAAGGCCGCAGCGTCGAACGTCGCACCCGGCGACAACACCAGCGCTGCCATCACCCGGTCGCCGACGCGTGGATCGGGGATCGCGTAGACGGCGGCCTCGAGAACGTCATTGTGTCGCAACAAGATTCGCTCGATGGGCGCTGTGCCGAGGTTCTCGCCGTCGACGCGCATCCAGTCGCCGAGGCGACCGGCGAAGTAGGCGTAGCCGGCCTCGTCGCAGTACGCGAGGTCGCCACTGTGGTAGACGCCGCCGATCATCCGCTCGTCTTCGGCGGCTTCGTCGCCGTAGTAGCCGCGAAACCAGCCGCGGCCCAGCGGGTTCACCAGTTCGCCGACCTTTCCGGGTGGGCACGGTTCGCCGGTTTCGACGTCGACGATCGAGACCTCGTCGGTCAGCGGTCCGAGTGAGCCCTCCGGCGTTTCAGGGGTGCGGGCGACGGCGATCCCACCCTCGGTCGAACCGAACCCGTCGACCACGTAGGCGCCGAATCTGCTGGCGAAGCGGGACAGGTCGCGGGGTGCGCCCTCGTTGCCGTACATGAACCGCAACGGATTGTCGGCGTCGTCCTCGCGGGGCGGCGTGGCCAGGACGTAGGACAGTGGCTTGCCGACGTAGTTGGCGTAGGTCGCGCCGTAGCGGCGAACGTCGGGAATGAATTGCGAAGCGGAGAACTTGCGCCGCAACGCAATCGACCCTCCGGCGGCCACGGCCACCGCCCACCCGGCCATGATGGCGTTGGAGTGGAACAGCGGCATCGACAGGTAGAACGTATCGTCGCGGCCGAGCCCGAACCGCTGGGACAGCATGGTGCCGGGAAAGGCCACCTTGTCGTGCGTGACGCGAACGGCCTTGGGCTCACCGCTGGTGCCCGAGGTGAAGATCAGCATGTACAGGTCGTCGGGTCCGGTGTCGGCGAAGGTCACCGGGGAATCGCGGTAGGCCGTCAGTTCGCTTGCCCACTCCGGAGATTCGACGTCTATGCACGCGATGCCCTC
>JAOPWT010000422.1 GCA_025965555.1 Mycobacterium sp. | reverse complement strand
AACGTGCCGACGGCGCCCACCGCGAGGATGAGCACCCCGACGATCACGATGATCGGTACCCACGGAGTCTTCTTGCCGCCCTGCGGATTCGAGCGGGGCGGGGGTTGGTTCCACGACGGGCCACCGCCGACGGGCGGCGGTGGCCCGCCGGTGAACCCGTACTGCTGCGGTGGCGTCGTCGGGAATGCGCCCGGGGGCGCGCCGACCGGCATGGGCGGCGGGGTCACCGGGTACGGCGGGGGCGTAGCGCCCGGTGGTGGTGTCGCCCCGAACGGCGGCGAGTACGACGCAGGCGTGATCGGTGGCGGGGCGGCCATCGTCGCGCCCTGGCCCAGCGGCACGCCGCCCGGCATCGTCGCGGCCTCGCCCCGCTGCAGAATGGTCGCCGCCTGGTCCTGATCGCGCGGTGTGAGCGCGTCGGTGGCCGCCGTCGCCAGATCCCCTGCGGTGGCGAAGCGTTCGCCCGGCTTCTTCGCCATGCCGCGCGCGATCACGTCGTCGAACGCAGGCGGAATGCCCGGCCTCTCGACGCTGGGTCGGGGGATCGGCTGCATCAGGTGCGCCGTGATGACGACGCTGACGCTGTCGCCGCCGTACGGCTGCGAGCCTGCGAGGCATTCGTACAGCACGCAGGCCAGCGCGTAGATGTCGGCGCGGTAGGTGACCTCGTCGTTGGTGAACCGCTCCGGCGCCATGTACGCGTAGGTGCCGACGGCAGTGCCTAACTCGGTCAACTTCTCGTCGGTTGCCGCGTTGGCGATGCCGAAGTCCACCAGGTACGCGAAATCGTCGCGGGTGATCAGAATGTTCTCCGGCTTGACGTCGCGGTGCATGATGCCGCTCTCGTGCGCGGCGTCGATCGCCGACGCCACCTGCCGCACGATCGCGACAGCCCGCGCCGGCGTCATCGGGCCGAAGTTCTTCAGCAGCTTGCGCAGGTCCGAGCCGTTGATCATGCGCATGTCCACGAACAGCACGCCGTCGATCTCGCCGTAGTCGTGAATCGGCACCACGTGCGGCTCCTGGAGACGTCCGGCCGAATGTGCCTCGCGCTGAAGGCGCTTGCGGAACACCGAGTCGTGGGAGACACCCTCGGGCAGGAGTTTGAGGGCGACGACGCGGTCCTTGACGGTGTCCTCGGCCTCGTAGACCTCGCCCATGCCGCCCTTGCCGATCAGTCGCAGGAGGCGGTAGTGGCCAAACATCGTGCCTTCACGCGACTTCGGCTCGGTCATCTGTGGTCTCCTTGCACCGCAACCCGTGACACTTACCCCGCGTGCCAGCAGTCACCTTAATGCCTGGTTGGGGTACCTACGCAGGAACCATCGGCGAAATCGTCAGCAGAACCACAGCGGTCAGTGGCGACTGACGTTGGGGTCGTCGAGCACGATCTCGTTGTCCGGGAGTCGGCCGATCCTGGTCGACGCAGCCAGCAGCGGATGGGTTCGTCCCGATCCGTCGCGGAGGTGCGCGACGGCCGTCTGGGTGCCGGCCGCGGTCCGCATGTCGATGCTGTTCACCTCGTGCACCGGCCCGAGGACGTCGAATTGAGAACCATCACCGGCATTTGTGCAGTCCGTCGCTCCCCGGTGGTGTAGATCTGGGTAGAACGTGTTCTAGTTTCTCACGTCGAGAGGAGTGGCGGATGACGTTGCGAGTGGTGCAGTGGGCGACGGGCGGAGTCGGTATCGCCGCGATCAAGGGTGTGCTCGAACATCCCGATCTGGAGTTGGCGGGGTGCTGGGTGCACTCGGAAGCCAAGAGCGGCAAGGACGTCGGCGAGATCATCGGCACTGACCCGCTCGGCGTCGTAGCCACCAGTGACGTCGAGGCGATCCTGGCCCTTGACGCCGACGTCGTCGTCTACTCACCGCTGATGCCCAACACCGACGAGGTCACCGCGCTGCTGCGGTCGGGAAAGAACGTCGTCACGCCGGTCGGCTGGTTCTACCCTGGCGAGAAGGAGGCGGGACCGCTGCGCGCGGCCGCACTCGAGGGCGGCGTCACGCTGCACGGCACCGGCATCGCACCCGGCGGCATCAGCGAGAAGTTCCCACTGGTCTTCTCCATCATGTCGACCGGTGTGACATTCGTTCGCGCCGAGGAGTTCTCGGACCTTCGGACCTACGACGCGCCGGACGTGCTGCGGTACGTGATGGGCTTCGGCGAGACTCCCGAGAAGGCGCTGACCGGTCCGATGCAGAAACTGCTCGACGGTGGCTTCATCCAGTCGGTGCGGATGTGCGTCGACGAGATGGGCTTTGCGGCCGACTCGAAGATCCGGGCGACCCAGGAGATTGCGGTCGCCACCGCACCGATCGACTCGCCGATGGGCGCCATCCAGCCGGGGCAGGTCGCAGGCCGGAAGTTCCACTGGGAGGCGCTCGTCGGTGACGAGGTGGTCGTTCGGGTCACCGTCAACTGGTTCATGGGACAGGAAAACCTCGATCCCGCATGGACTTTCGGACCCGCGGGGGAGCGCTACGAGATGGAGGTGAAGGGCAATCCCGACTTCACCGTCACCATCAAGGGCTTCCAGCCCGACAGCGTGGAGGAGGGGCTGGAGAGCAACAACGGCATCGTCGCGACCGCCGCGCACTGCGTCAACTCGATCCCAGCGGTGTGCGCTGCCGAGCCGGGTATCGCCACCTACCTCGATCTGCCGCTGATCAGTGGCAAGGCGGCGCCGCACCTTCGTTGACGAGCCAGGCCGGGGCGTCCGCGAGCAGACGCAGACGTGCTGAAATCTTCGGCGTGTCGCACACTTTTGCGTCTGCTCGCGGGGGAGTGGGGGACGAGATCAGCGAGGCAGCAGGCCACCGTCGACGGTGATGACCTTGTCCGTGAGGTAACCGGTGCGCAGCATGGTCGCCGCCATGTCGGCCATCTCGTCGGGCGTGCCGATGCGGCCGACCGGGATCGGCACGGGCGGTGTGCCCGTCTCGAGGTCGGCGGGGAACATCTTGGTCTCGCCCACCAGGGCCGGGGCCAGACAGTTCACGGTGACGCCGTCGCCTGCGACCCTCGGCGCAAGGTGGTGCATGAGTCCGTGCAGGCCGGCCTTGCTCGCCGCGTAGTGGGCGCCCACCACGCCACCGGTGAACGCGGCGACCGACGAGACGAACAGAATCCGGCCGAACCCCCGCGCGACCATGCCGGGCAGCACCTGCTGAGCCAGTAGGAACGGGGCCGTCAGATTCACCGCCAACGTGGCGTTCCAGGACTCGAGATCGATGTTCTGCCAACCTCTTATGTCCGCAGTGCCCGCGTTGGCGATCAGCAGGTCCACCGCGCCGAGTTCGCGCTCGGCGGTGCGGACGAGCGCGGCGGGAGCTTGCGAATCGGACAGGTCGGCGGAGGTGACGGTCACGCGTCGGCCCCGCTCGCGTGCGTACGCGCCAACCGCCTCGGCGTCCTCGCCGTGCCTGCCGTAGGACAGACACAGATCGACGCCCTCGTCGGCCAGCCGTCGGGCGATGGCCGTCCCGATGCCACCCGACGCTCCGGTGAGCAGTGCGACGCGGCCGGTCAGGTCGGTCACGGCTGCACCAGAATTCTGATCGGGTCGTTGTCGCCCTTCTCGAGTTTGTCGATGCCCTTGCCGACGTCCTCAAGCGACACGACGTCGCTGATCGACCGCGACAGATCGAGGCGGCCCAGCGAGACCAGGTTGGCCAGCGTTCCGATGTCGGCGTTCTGGTAGCCCAGGTGGCCGAGCACTTGCCGCTTGAAGAGGTTGAAGATCGACGTCGGCCCGATGGTGGGCGCGTCGGCACTCATCCCGACGCCGACCAGCCGTCCGCCGACGGTCAAGCTGTTCAACGCCTGCTCGAAGGTGGACGTCAGACCGACCGCGTCGAACGCGACGTCGAGATTGCGGCCGCCGGTGGCGTCGGCGATCTTGGCGTGGAGGTCGCCGTCGCGGGCGTCGAACGCGTAGTCGGCGCCGACGGCGAGCGCCCTGTCGAGAATGGCGGGCTTGATGTCGACGGCGATGATCGGTGCGGCGCCGACCAGTCGGGCCAGCTGGACCATGTGCGTGCCGAGGCCGCCGACGCCCCACACGCCGACGGACTCGCCGATGCCGACCTCGGCCGTCCGCACCACGGCGCCGTAGGGCGTCGACACCGCGTCGGCGAGGATCGCGGCCTGCTCCAACGGAACGTTCTCGGGAATCCTGGTGAGCCCGAACGCTTGTGCCACGGTGTATTCCGCCCAGGCGCCGTCGTAGGCGAACGCCATCAGGCGGATCCGTAGACAGTTCGAGACGTCACCACGCCTGCAGTTCGCGCACTCGAGGCACGGGCGCCCCGCGGCCACCACCACCCGATCCCCTTCGGCCCACCCCGTGACGCCGGGACCGAGTCTGGCGATGGTGCCCGACGCCTCGTGACCCTGCGTGACCACCGGCAGCTGGGAAGGAAAGGTGCCGTTGATGAGGCTCAGGTCCGAATGGCAGATGCCACAGAACGCAACCTTGACCAGAACTTCCCCCTGTCCCGGCTCCGGGATCGGAACGTCCTCCACCGCAATCTTTTTGGTATCGGCGTAGAACCGCTGCGCCCTCATCGTCTCAACCATGCCGCTCCCTTTCGTCGCGCGTCGCGGTACCCGGGGGTACCATCGCCATCATGGCGCAGCCGATGGTGGTCGAGCAATCACGGGCGATACCCGTGTCCCAGAAGGCCGCGTTCGACGGAACCGTGCCGATCCCGCTTCCCACACTCTTCCACCGTTGGTACGGGCCCATCCCGCCGATCAAGGCGGTGAAGGATCAGACCGGCGCATGGGATGCCGTCGGCAAGAGTCGCACCGTGCTGTTGACGGGCGGGGGCAGCATGCGCGAGGAGCTCACGTCCTACCAAGCGCCTGCGTCGTTCGGCTACACACTGTCCGATGTCAAGGGCCCCTTGGCGCCGCTGGTGGACCACGTCGAGGGTCTGTGGGCGTTCGAGCCCGTCGGCACCGGCACCAAGATCACGTGGCGCTGGACGATCCACCCGCGATCGGCGTTCGTCGCTCCGGTGCTGCCGGTGTTCGCCAAGCTGTGGCTCGGTTACGCCCGCCAGTCGCTCGAGGAACTGTCGAACCAATTGGTGGGTCGGTGAGCCCGCCGCCGGCCTCCCGGGGCAGAGGCCGAGTTCACGGAATCCGGTAGAAGGGGTTCGTCAGCAGGTAGGTCTGCTCTGCAGAGCCGCCTGCCAGATCCGACGGCTGATCGCCGAGGTTGGCGATGATCGTGTATCCCTGCTGCTCGATCTTCGCGCGCTGCGGAGCCTTGAAATCGGCAGCCGAATCAAAGTGCGCGCCAACGGGTTCCATGATCAGCTGACGGAAACCGGCATATCCGACATCGGCGAGGTTGCGCTCGGTGGCGGCCCGCTGCGACTCGTCGCGGCCGGTGATGAAGAAGACCGCCGCGCCGTCGGCCTTGGCCGTGTTGAAGACGTCCAGCGTTGGTGCGATCACCGTCGAACGGGCCTTGAGATCCCAGGCCCGCCATCCGCACGGCCCGGCGGGAAGGGCCGTGCAGGGACCCTCGATGACACGCCCGAAGTCGTTGGCCCGGACGGCCTCCCAATTTGACAGCGCCGTTTCGTCGATGTCGAAGACGACCGCGGGCCGATCCACTCTTGGGGCTTCCTCGCGGATCCAGGCGATCGCGGGCGCCGTCACCAGCGCAGATCCGTCAGGTACGCCCCGCTGTCGTAATAGGCGACGGCCTCGCTCTTGAGGTCACCGATGTTGGCGGGTTCCGCCGGCGGCGGGTCGGCGAACGCCACGGCCGAACTGCATCCGAGTAGGGCGGCGGCGGCCAGACAGACGAGCCGGGTGCGTCCAATCACGGGAGGAACCCTACGGCCCGGTCCGAACCCGTGGGAGCACCTGGCACACTCGCCTCCTGTGACGACACGTGGACTCGTGCTGGCCGGTGGGGGACTTGCGGGGATCGCGTGGGAGACCGGAATCCTGCAAGGCATCGCCGACGAGGCGCCTGACGCGGCCCGCGCACTGCTCGATTCCGACGTCCTGCTCGGCACGTCGGCCGGGTCGACGGTGGCCGCCCAGATCGGCAGCGGTGCCGGCCTCGACGGACTCTTCGCCGCTCAGGTCTCGGCCGACTCCTACGAGATCGATCCCGGCATCAGCATCGACGACATCACCCAACTGTTCGTGATGGCGATGACGACCCCTGGCACCACGAAGGAAGAGAAGCTGCAACGCATCGGTGCGATCGCGTTGGCCTCCGACACCGTCGCCGAGCCGCTCCGCAGGGCCGTGATCGGGCACCGGCTGCCCTCGCGCGAGTGGCCCGACCGGATGCTGCGGGTGACCGCCATCGACGTCGCCACGGGCGAACTGGTGATCATCGACCGAGACTCGGGCATCCCGCTCGTCGATGCCGTGGCGGCCAGCTGCGCGGTGCCTGGGGCCTGGCCGCCGGTGACCGTCGGGACACGCCGCTTCATGGACGGCGGCGTCGGCAGCTCCGTCAACATGACGGCCGCGTCTGACTGCGATGCAGTCGTCGTGCTGGTGCCGTCGAGTGAGACGACGCCGTCACCGTTCGGCGACGGCGCGGTGACCGAGATTGCCGCCTTCCCCGGTGAGGTGCTGGCCGTCTTCGCCGACGATGCGTCGATCACCGCATTCGGACCCAATCCGCTCGATCCGGCGTGCCGGATCCCGTCGGCGAACGCCGGTCGCGCCCAGGGGCGGCGCGACGCGGCGCGCATCGCGCGGTTCCTAGGCGTGTGACGTTCGCGGCACCAGGGTGTCGAGCGCGGCAGCGGCGAGTTCCTGTCCGACTTCGATGACCTCCTCGGCGCGGTGGAACTCCAGGCTCCTGGCCGCGGTGCGGGGTACTTCGATGAGCAGGTCCGGCGGGTAGGCCGCAAGGGTGTGGCGCATCAGGGCCGATTGCGCGATGTCGATGGCGCGGTTCAGCACCTCGAAACCACCGAGCTTCGGCACCGAGGATTCGGTGTGGTCGTCGTGGTCGTCGATTTCGACACCATCGTTGGCGAATCGGCTGAGGACGGTCTTGGCGGCGTGGGTGTCGAGCAGGGTACGCGCGGTCGTCGTGTCGAGCAGAGCGGTTGTGTTGCGCCACATCCTGTTGAGCAACTCGGTGGTGGCGCCCGGTTCGGGATGGGGGTCGGGTGCGGCCCGATGGGGATCGTCGCCGCCCAGGCTGACGGCGATGATCAGGTCGGCGTTGACCGCGGCGAGCGGGGCCATCGGCAGGGGGTCGAGGATGCCTCCATCGGCGAGCAGTCTGCCGTCGAGCACGTGCGGTTTGATGACGCCGGGGATGGCGATCGACGCCCGGATGGCCGCGTCGACCGGACCGCGCTGCAACCACACCGACTTGCCTGAGATCAGGTCCGTGGAGACCGCTGTGTACGGAATCGGGAGCCCCTCGATCACGGCCTCGCCGAGGACCTCGCGAACCGCGTCGAGGATCTTCTCGGCGCGCAGCACCCCGGCGGACGTCAGTGACGGGTCGAGCAGTCGCAACACGGCACGCTGCGTCAAGGACGTGGCCCACGCGGTGTACTCGTCGAGCTTGCCCGCGGCTTCGAGCCCGCCGACGAGCGCTCCCATGGACGACCCCGAGATGCCGACGATCTCGTGCCCGCGGTCGCGCAGCTCGTTGATCACCCCGATGTGGGCGTACCCCCGGGCTCCACCGCTGCCCAGACACAGCGCGACTTTCATGGATCCATTCTCGCTGCGTTAGAGCGGCGCCGAAGGGGCAACCCTGCAGAACATGATTGGGAAGTTACGTTCGGTCGTCCTCGACACCAGGGATCCGCGCCTGCTGGCGTCGTTCTACGCCGCCGTCCTCGGTGGGGAGGTGGAAGCTGAGGACGACACGTGGGTGGTGCTCACCGATCCGACCGGCAGGCGGCTGGCGTTTCAGTTGGCGCCCGACCACGAGCCGCCGCTGTTCCCGGATCCACGCGGATCACAGCAGTTCCACTTGGACGTCGAAGTGCGCGACGTCGACGACGCGGAGTCAAAGGTGTTGGCGCTGGGCTCAACCCGGGTGACCGATGCGGTCGGGGAGGACCACTTCCGGGTATACCGGGACCCGGCAGGGCATCCGTTCTGCCTGGTGTGGGGGGTGGCGGGTTAGCAGCCGACCCTGGCGAAGAAAGCGGCGGCGACCAGGCCGACGATCATCGCCACCTGCCACTGCCCGCTGGAGAGAGCCACGACGACGCCCATGATGGCGCCGACGGCGATGACGAACAGCAGAATGCCCATCACCACCCGCATGCCGTTGATCGAGCCACCGGCGGCATGCGGCAAAGCAGTCCTGGGCTGACCCAGCTTGCCGTTGTCTGGTCCGATCATTGACCCTCCAAGAGTGATGAGGGACACATCGTACCTAATTCTGTGACGAAGAACACAACATGTAGATCTGCTAATTGTTTGTGCGCCTTAGTATTCCGGCCGGTGGCGGGCGAAGAAACCCCTCCTCGGCGGGGTCGCCGTGGCAATGTTGGCGCGATGGCGGACGGACCACCGGCCCGGTCCCGACTGCGAGCGGCCGCCGGCAAACTCGGCAGGCCCACCTTCAAGGACGTCGTCGCCGGGCTCGTCACCGGGCTGTTCTCGATACCCGAGGGCATGGCGTATGCCAGCATCGGCGGCTTCAATCCGGTCGCGGGGCTCTACTCGGGCATGGTGGCCACGGTTCTCGGCTCGGTGCTCGCCAGAACCGTGCTGATGGTGACCACCCTGACCAGTGCGCTGGCGCTGACGTCGCGCAGCGTGCTGACGGCCGCGGGCCTCGACCCGACCGACCCGGCCAACATCGCAGCACTGGTGCTGGTCGTCGGCGTCGTGATGACGGTGTTCGGCCTCCTGAGGTTCGGCTCGATCATGAACTTCGTCTCCAATGCCGTGATGACGGGCTTCACGACGGGCATCGCGGTACAGATCGTCGCCGGGGTGATCACCGATGCGACCGGGTACCGACCGGAAAGCCACAACACGATCCGCAAGTTCGTCGAGGCGTTCGCGAACGTGCAGTCGTGGCAGCTGGCGCCGTGCCTGGTGGCCCTGGCGACGGTGGCCGTCTGGTTGGCGTTCCATCTGATCAAGCGACTCGAGGCGTTCGCGATCCTGATCGCCCTCGTCGTCGTCACGGTGGGCGTTGTCGTCCTGCACGTCGACATCGAAGACGTTGGCGATATCTCCGCGGTTCCAAATGCGCTGCCGCCCTTGGTGTTACCCCACTTCTCGGCCATTCCGGCCTTGATCGGCGGTGGGCTTGCCGTCGCGCTGGTGGGCCTTGCGCAGGCAACGGGAATCGCAGCGGCAGTGCCGAATCCGGACGACAGCAGGCCGAACACGTCGCGGGACTTCGTCGCACAGGGCGCGGCGAACCTGGCCGGTGGCTTCTTCGGCGCCCTGCCCACCGGAGGCTCCCTGTCGCGCACCGGGGTGTCGGTGTCGGCGGGTGCGCAGACACGTTGGGCCGGCATCTTCGCGGGTGTCTGGTTGACCCTGCTCGTCGTGCTGGCCGGCTCGCTCGCCGAGTTGATCCCGATGCCGGTCATCGGCGGCCTCGTCCTCGTCATCGGCCTCGAGCTGATCCACGGGCGCTGGGCCGACGTCAAGCTGGTGCTGCGAACCGCGCCGCTATCGGCGGTGGCCATGGTGATCACCTTCGTCGCGACGACGGAACTGCCGCTGCACCAGGCGATCGTCATCGGTGCGATCACCTCGCTGGTCCTCTACTGCGTCAAGGCGTCGCAGTCCGCACGTCTTGTCGCACTGACCCCTACCGGCGACGGGGACTGGGAGATCGGCCCGGTCCCCGCGGCGTGCCCCAGCAATGAGGTCACCGTCCTGCACTACGCCGGCGTCGGACTCTTCGCGGAGGTGCCGCGCATCGACGAGGAGTGGCCAAGGGTCACCGACTGCACCAACGCCGTCGTCGTCCTGAGCATGCGGGCCCTGCCCGACGTGCCGTCCTCCAAGGTCATCCGTGCGCTGCGCAAGTGGGCGACCGACCTCGAGGCCCACGGTGGACGAATGCTGATCGCGGGCGTCAGTCCGGCCGCCGAGAAGGTGCTGATCCGCGGCGGCATCGACGACGTGCTGGGTTCCGACGGCATCGTGCCCGCGACCACCCGGGTGTTCGGTGCGCTCGACGAGGCTCTGGACCGCGGTCGACGCTGGATCGCGGAGCGCTCGGACAGCACCGGTGACGGTGTTTCCGACCCGCGTGATTAAAAGTCGTCAGCCGCACAGATCGTTCGCGGCGGCGTCGGCCGCGACGATGACCGCTGACTGACGGGCCGGCGGCAGCTGGGACCACGGCGTGCCGAACGTGCCGGGGCCCGTCGCATCCGACTTCTGCAGGCTTGCCAGATACGGCTCGAACTGAGCCTTCTGGTCGCCGCCGTGGGCCACCATCCACACCTTCGCAGCGTGGCAGGCCTGGAAGTATTCGTCCTCCGTCGACTGCGCGGGTGTCCCCACGGCAGTCGTCACGCCGTTGGGGGACAGCCCAAGGGCGCCAGGTGCGGCGGTGTGATTCTGGAAGGTCGGCGACGTGGTCGGCGTCGTCACGGGAATCGAAGACGGCTCGGACGCCGTAGGGGTGGGTTGGCCGTGGTCCGAACTCGAAGAGCAGCCGGCGAGGAGGGCTGCCACGGCTGCCACGGCGAAGATCGGGTAGCTGCGCATGCCGCCAATCTATGCAACACTCGCCATCGTGTTGGAACGGACCATCTGTCGGGAGTGTTGTCGGGCTTGACGCCCGCCACCTGATCGATCCCTCTTCCGGATCCAACTGGAGTTCCATCCACCATGTCTCTTGCCTTTCAGTACGTCGTCGCGCCGACCCGGCTCCGCGTTCCCGATCTGCTGCAGGCGACCGACGTCGCCGCCGACCACGTGTTGTCCGGTCGCTACGACCACGTCCTGCCCGCAGGCGGGCCGCCTTCCGATGAGCGCTGGTTCACCCGACTGCACGGGGACGACGAGCTCGACGTGTGGCTCATCAGCTGGGTGCCGGAGCGGTCCACCGAACTCCACGACCATGGCGGCTCGCTCGGCGCACTCACCGTCGTCTCCGGCGCGCTCGTCGAAACCCGTTGGGACGGCGGCGCGTTGCGCGAGCGGCGGCTCGGAGCTGGTGATCAGGCGGGCTTCCCGCTCGGGTGGGTGCACGATGTGGTGTGGGCGCCGTCGGAGCCCGTGCGAATCCAGACGCCTACGCTGAGCGTGCACGCTTACTCACCGCCGTTGACCGCGATGTCGTACTACGAAGTCACTGGTCGGAACACGCTTCGTCGGGAACGGACGGAGCTGACGGACAAGCCCGAGGGGGACTGATGGTCAGCCGCATCGACGCCGTTCTGCAGGCGGCCCGCGCCGGGTTGGTGCGCATCGAGGCCAAGGACGTGCCCGCCGCGGTGGCGCGGGGAGCCCTGCTCGTCGACATTCGCCCCGCCGCCCAGCGGGCCGCGGAGGGCGAGGTCGCGGGCTCACTGATCATCGAACGCAACGTGCTCGAGTGGCGGTGCGACCCAACCAGTGAGGCCCGACTGCCGCAGGCCGTCGACGATGACGTCGAGTGGCTGGTGCTGTGCTCCGAGGGTTACACGTCGAGTCTGGCCGCGGCGTCGCTCATCGGCCTCGGTCTGCACCGCGCCACCGACGTGGTCGGCGGCTACCAGGCCCTTCGGTCCGCGGGCGTGCTCGAGCGCCTCAGCGAGTCACTCGTCGGAGCGCAGCAGCGGCCGTAGCTTGTCGGTCTTCTCCGGCGTCCAACCCGGGGGCTGCATGATCGACGCCCATGCGTTGGCCACGTCGCGCACGTAGACGTGGCCGTGACCGTCGGGGACGTCGACGGCGACCGCCATGTCGGCGGACACCTGAAGGAACGTCACGATCGGAATCCACTCCATCCGAGGCGACACGTCGTAGCCGCGGGGTTCGCGCAACCAGTCCGGTTTGGCGAACAGCAGATCGGGGTTCCACCAGGCAATCGGGTCGGACGCATGCTGCAGGTACACCACGCGCGGCTGACCCCAGGAGGTAGACGGCCGGTTGAGGTTCTCGGCCCTGGCGGCGAAGCGGACGTTCTCACCCTTGCCGTAGATGGGCAGCCACTCCGGTGATCCCGCGTCGCGGGTGCGGGTCAGATCGGTCCAGATCGTGTTGTTGAACGTCGGTCCGGAGAACAAGGCACCGTTGGTGCGCGCCAGGAGGTTGTTGAGCGACAGGAACGGGGCCTCGCCACCGAACGAACCGAGGCTCTCCCCGAACACGACGAGCTTGGGACGCTGGGCCTCCGGCATGGCGCGCACCAGGGCGTCGACCGCCTCGAAGAGCGCCTGACTGGCTTGGCGCGCGTTCTCCTTGTCGACGAGGAAGGACAGCCAGCTCGGCAGGAACGAGTACTGCATCGAAACGATGGCCGTGTTGCCGTTGTACATGTACTCGAGCGAAGACGCCTCGGCCTCGTTGATCCAGCCGGTTCCCGTCGTGTTGGCCACCGCAACCACCGCGCGATTCAGGCCGCCGGTGCGCTGCAGTTCGCGGGCGGCGAGCTCGGCGGTCGCCTTGAAGCCGTTCGCGGAGTTCAGGCCGGCGTAGGCGCGGATCGGCTCGGTGGCCGCCGCGCCGTTGAACTTGGTGAGGTCCGCGACCGACGGTCCGCCTCCGACGAAGATGCGGCCCTGGTGGCCCAGCGACGACCAGGTGACGAGTGACTCGGGGCCGCCCGAGCGCAGCGGCGTCGTCGGCGCGGGGTTGTCGGGGTCCTCCTCATTGTTGACTGACTCGAAGGTGTTGTTGAGCGTGCTCATCGCGAACCGCACCACCACGCCGTTGAGCAACGCGATGGTCAGGACCAGCAGGAGAGTCACCACCACGACGGCTGAAACCCGTGGTGGCGCAACACGATCGAGCAAGTTGACGAGGAACCGCACCAACTTGCCGACCAGCTGGCCAAGCTCGACGAAGGCGAACAGGAAGACGATCGACAGCACGGCGGTCAGCGGATGATCCCAGAAGTCGAGCCGGGGGACGCCCATGAGGTCGCGTACGTCGTCCTGCCAGACGTGGAACCAGATGATCGCCAGCGTCTGGCCGATCAGGCCGACCACGACGAGGACGATCCACGCCCAGCGCGGCGCAGGCGGACTGGTGTTCTTCGACCGCATGTAGCGGACCAGCCAGACGCCGAATACCCCGAGCCCGTACCCGATCGCGCCCGCCGCGCCGCTCACCAGGCCTTGGAAGAGCGGGCCGCGCGGCAGCAGCGAAGGGGTCATCGACAGCCAGATGAACACCAGACCGGCTGCGGTGCCGAAGAAGGTGTAGCGCCGCACCCACCAGTCCTTCTGCGGCGGGGGCTGCGCGGGCTCGGAGTCCGTCGCTTCGGCGCCTTCGGCCTCGGTGTCCGTGTCTGTCACGAACGCACTTTAGCGGTGAGTGAACTTCGGTGGGCGCTTCTCGGTGAACGCCGCCATGCCCTCGGTCTGGTCGTCGGTGGCGAACGCCGAGTGAAAGAGCCGTCGCTCGTAGAGAAGTCCTTCAGTCAGTGAAGTTTCGAACGCGCGATTGACGGCTTCCTTGGCCATCCGCGACGCCGACAGCGACATCCCAGCGATGGTGTCGGCGACGGCGTTGGCCTCGTGGAGCAGCGAGTCGGCGGGCACCACGCGTGACACCAGCCCGCTGCGGTCGGCCTCAGCCGCGTCGATGGTGCGCCCGGTAAGGATCAGGTCCATCGCCTTGGCCTTGCCGATGGCGCGGGTCAGCCGTTGCGAGCCTCCCATTCCCGGCAGCACGCCCAGCTTGATCTCGGGCTGGCCGAACTTGGCGCTGTCGGCGGCAATCAGGATGTCGCACATCATCGCGAGTTCGCAGCCGCCACCGAGGGCGTATCCCGCGACGGCGGCGATGGTAGGGGTGCGGGTGGCGGCGAACTTGGACCACGTCGCGAAGAAGTCGGCGGAGAAGACGTCCGCGAATGACAGGTCGGCCATCTCCTTGATGTCGGCGCCCGCGGCGAAGGCCTTCTCGTTGCCGGTGACGATGATCGCACCGATGCCCGCGTCGGCATCGAATTCGGCTGCCGCGGTGGTGATTTCGGTCATCACCTGACTGTTGAGGGCGTTGAGCGCCTTCGGCCGATTCAGCCTGATGGTCCCGACGCGGCCCTCGCGCGTCACCAGGATCGTCTCGTAGTTCATTGCTCGACTCCTCCTCGCTCCGGTCCTCGCTCGTTCCTCGCTGCGATCCTCACTCGTCGTCGTCTTCGGTAGTTCATTGCTCGACTCCTCCTCTTACTCCGGGAATGTCAGATCGGGATCGGCCGACGCGAAGTACGTCTCCACGGCGTCCTCGGAACACAATGCCAGGGTGGACGGTGACCACTTCGGATTGCGGTCCTTGTCCACGAGTTGAGCGCGAATGCCCTCCACCAGGTCGTGCGACCGCAGTGCTCCGCATGACGTCCGGAACTCCTGGCGCAGAACGTCCTTCAAGGTCTCCAGCTGGCCCGCGCGCCGTACCGCCTCCAGTGCCACCGCCAACGCGATGGGGGACCGGCTGGCGATGTAGTTGGCGGCGTCGATGGCCGGGCCTGCGTCGTGCCCGCGCAGTTCGGCGATGATGTCCACCACGGTATCGCCTGCGTAGCATTCATCGATCCAGCGCCGCTGTGCGAGAAGAGGACTCGCAGGGGGTTCGATCGCGAACGTGGCCAGGGCCGCGTCGACGCCGTCCGCGACGATCGCCGCGGTGAACTCGTCGAGCTTCTCGTGGGGGACGAAGTGGTCGGCGAAGCCCATCGCGATGGCGTCGGCTCCGGAGAACGGTGCGCCGGTGAGTGCGACGTGCAGGCCGAGCCGTCCCGGTGCCCGTGACAGCAGGTAGGTGCCGCCCACGTCGGGGATGAGGCCGATGCCAACCTCGGGCATGCCCATCTTGGTGGTGTCGGTGACGATGCGGACGCTGCCGTGTGCGGCAACTCCCACGCCGCCGCCCATCACGATGCCGTCCATGATCGCGACGTAGGTCTTGGGGTAGTCGGCGATGTAAGCGTTGAGGATGTATTCGTCGTGCCAGAACGATCTCGCCTCGGCTCCGTTGCCCTTGGCGCTGTGGTAGATCGCGATGACGTCGCCGCCCGCGCACAGTCCGCGTTCGCCCGAGCCGGACAGCAGCACGGTGTGCACGGAGTCGTCGTTCGCCCAGTTCCTGAGAGCCTTCTCAACATCGGTGACCATGCCGGGGGTGAGCGAGTTGATGGCTTTCGGCCTGTTCAGCGTGAGTTGCCCCACGCCGTTCTCGACATTTACTAGGATGTCCTCGTTTTCTGCCACGGCTTGCAATCTAGATCGTCACCCCAGGCCCAAGCGACACGGGTAACCTTTCTCAAGAAGTTCACAGTTTCAGGGACGAGGCCGGGAACCGGTCCGAGTCGCCGCACGTTGAGTCATTGTTCGTCAATGTTCGTCACCCCGACGAGCCAAATGCACACGAGAGGAACCGACGGTGCGCGAGAGCAGCAACCCGGTATTCCGTTCCATGCCCAAACAGCAGGGCGGATACGCACAATTCGGTACCGGAGCCGCCGGCTACGGTGCGGGAGCGGTACAGGCCGACCCCTATACGGCCCAGCCGTACACCGACCAGTCGAGCAAGGTCTCCCGGCCGCTGACGATCGATGACGTCGTCACCAAGACCGGCATCACGCTGGCCGTTCTGACGGCCGTCGCGGCGGTCTCCTACTTCCTGGTGCAGGGCAACTTGGCGCTGGCGACGCCATTCACCCTCGTCGGCGCCCTCGGTGGGCTGGCGTTGGTGCTGATCGCCACCTTCGGTCGCAAGCAGGACAGCCCCGCGATCGTGCTGAGCTACGCGGCCCTAGAGGGGCTGTTCCTCGGTGCGGTGTCGTTCATCATCGCCAACCTCTACTCGACGGGTGGCGTCGGCATGATCGCCCAGGCGATCGTGGGCACGCTCGGCGTGTTCTTCGGCATGTTGGTCGTCTACAAGACGGGCGCCATCCGCGTCACGCCCAAGTTCACCCGCATGATCGTCGCCGGCCTCTTCGGCGTGCTGGCGCTGATGCTCCTCAACGTGGTGCTCGGCATGTTCGGTGTCGGCGGCGGCGAGGGCTTCGGACTGCGTAGCGGTGGCCCCATCGCGATCGGCTTCTCGCTGCTCTGCATCGCGCTCGCGGCGTTCAGTTTCCTGATCGACTTCGACGCTGCCGACCAGATGGTCCGCGCAGGCGTTCCGTCGAAGGCGGGCTGGGGCATCGCGCTCGGCCTGACCGTCACGCTGGTCTGGCTGTACCTCGAAATCCTGCGCCTGCTCAGTTACTTCCAGAACGACTAGCAGCGCTACCAGAGAGCCCGGCACCTCGGTGCCGGGCTTTCTTTTTGCGTCGCCGCGCCCACCTGGCGATCGAGTGTGCTCACAGATCGCGTTTCATCCACAGATCGCGATCTGTGCGCACACACGATGGGGCGGGGGCGGGGGGCGTTAGCTGAGGCGCTCGACGATCATCGCCATGCCCTGGCCGCCGCCGACGCACATGGTCTCGAGACCGAAGGTCTTGTCGTAGGTCGTCAGGTTGTTCAGCAGCGTGGCCGTGATGCGCGCGCCGGTCATGCCGAACGGGTGGCCGATCGCGATCGCGCCGCCGGACACGTTGAGCCTGTCCTCGTCCATGCCGAGCGCACGCGCCGAGCCGAGCACCTGGACGGCGAACGCCTCGTTGATCTCGTACAGGTCGACGTCGCCGATCGACATGCCCGCCTTGGCCAACGCCTTCTTCGACGCCTCGATCGGGCCGAGGCCCATGATCTCCGGCGAAAGGCCCGAAACACCCGTGGAGACGATGCGCGCCAGCGGGGTCAGTCCCAACTCCTTGGCCTTGGTGTCGCTCATGATGATCACGGCGGCCGCGCCGTCGTTCAGCGGACACGCGTTGCCCGCCGTGATGGTGCCATTCGGCCGGAAGACCGGCTTGAGCTGGCTGATCTTCTCGTAAGTGGTGCCCGCCCGCGGGCCGTCGTCCTTGGACACCACGGTGCCGTCGGGCAGCGTGACGGGCACGATCTCGCGCTCGAAGAAGCCGCTGTTGATGGCCTCCTCGGCCTTGTTCTGACTGCGGACGCCCCAGTGGTCCTGGTCCTCGCGGCCGATACCGGTGAAGAGGGCGACGTTTTCGGCCGTCTGGCCCATCGCGATGTACACATCCGGGATCGAGCCGTCCTCGCGCGGATCGTGCCACTCGGTGGCGCCAAGGGCAGCTTGATCCGAACGGGCCTGCGCGTCGGCGAAACTCGCATTCTTGGCGTTCGGCCAGCCGTCGGCGCTTCCGTTCATGAACCGGGACACCGTCTCGACGCCCGCGGAGATGAACGCGTCGCCCTCGCCGGCCTTGATCGCGTGAAACGCCATTCGCGTCGTCTGCAGCGACGACGAGCAGTACCTGTTGACCGTGGTGCCCGGCATGAAGTCATAACCCAGTTCGACGGCGACGGCGCGCGCCACGTTGAAACCCGCCTCACCGGCAGGCTGCCCGCAGCCCATGATCAGGTCGTCGATGTCGTGGGGATCGAGGGCAGGCACCTTCTCCAGGGCGGCGCGCACCATCTGGGCGGCAAGGTCGTCGGGCCGCATGTCGACCAGGGAACCCTTGTTGGCGCGGCCGATCGGTGAACGGGCGGTCGAAACGATGACGGCTTCTGGCATGACGGCCTCCTAGGTCAGTGGCTTTTGGAAAGCGTGAAAGCTAGAGCGAACCTAACCCGTGACCGCAGCGACGATCGGCGCGGGTACGCCGGTCGTGCGCCGCCACAACCGCGTGATCCCACCGACGCGGGCCAATGCGGAGTCGCCGCCGGCCCGCGACTCCAGCGCGGGCTCGACGTTCGAGTCGGCCGTCCACTCGCCGAGTTGCTTGCACAGGGCAGGCAGCAGCTGCTGGGCCGCAAGCGAATAGCCTGCCGCGGACGGATGGAACATATCGTCGGAGAAGAAATTCTCGGGCGCCTTCTGGAACTCCGGCGACAGCAGGTCCGAGAACGGCACGGGCACACCACCCGCGGCCCGGACGGCGCCTGCTTGCGCGCGGGCAAGTCGCAGTCCGATGGTGCGGGCCACCAGGCGCAACGGCTGGGGAATCGCGGTGATGACGCCGAAGTCCGGGCAGGTACCGACCACGACGACGGCGCCACTGCCGCGCAGCCGGCGCACCGCTGCCCCCACTCGCCGCGCCGACGGGCCGATGCCGTTGACCGCCGTGACGTCGTTGGCGCCGATCATGACGACCGCGGCGTCGGGCGCTGGGCCCGCGACGAACATGGCGTCGATCTGTCCAGAGAGGCCCTTGGACGTAGCGCCGACGATCGCCTTGGTGCTCAACCGGATCCGCTTGCCGGATTGCTCGGCGAGCCCGCGGGCGATCAACACCCCCGGCACCTCGTCGGCGGTGACGCAGCCGTAGCCCGTCGCCGTCGAGTCTCCGAAGATCATCAGATGGAGGTCGAACGGAACTCCGCGGTGCCATTTCTCGCAGGCGCCGCCGCCGGGGGTGTAGACGCCGTCCGCGCGCGGGGGGACGTCCCACGACTTGGGGATGACCTGACGGGCTTGGTCGGCCTGGACGAGCAGCAGGTTCCGGGCTCCGACGTACGCGGAACCCGTCGATGCGAGCGTGGCGGCCGCTGCCAGGGCAATGGTCGACCTACGCGGTGCACGAATGACCACGCGACCAGTTTAGGGGCGAGTTCGCGGATGTCCGCGTGGCGGCGGCTCCCGTGCGGTCACGGTGCGGTACCAAGTGCGGTACGAAATCAAGTTCTTTATTTGTTGAATATTTGGCAGGTGTCAAGCTAGGTTACCTGGGGTTGGCTAAGCATTAACCGCACCGGGCACTACATTGGCGTAGGGAAGTGGTGACGATGACCGCACCAAGTAAGGTTTCCAGGTCGTTTGGACCTGGTATAAGTGCTGCTAGACCGCATAAGCCGCGTAGGTTTCCCGTTAGTGACGGTGCGCCCGTCGAAGTGGTCGAAGACGGCCCGAGCCTCGTCGGCCGAATGTTTGCTCTGGCCGCGATGTTGACGATCAAGCCAACCCTCGGTGTCGGCAGCTACGTTCCGCGGATGCCGTGGCCGTTCGGGTTGGTCGACTTCGTGTCTCGGGTGATGCGCCCGGCGCCTGGCACCGTCCGCGCCACCATTGCCCTCCCGAACTGCACGGCTCAACTCGTCAGGGCCGCGGGCGTGCTCCCCGCCGACGGCAAACGCAGCGTCATCCTGTACCTACACGGCGGGGCCTTCCTCACGTGCGGAGCGAACTCGCACGGCCGACTGGTGACCGCGCTGTCCCGGTTCGCCGACAGCCCGGCCTTGGTCGTCAACTACCGGATGATTCCCAAGCATTCGATCGGCCAGGCGATCGACGACTGCTATGACGCCTACAAGTGGTTGCGGCTCAAGGGATACGAGCCCGACCAGATCGTGCTGGCAGGCGACTCCGCCGGCGGGTACCTGTCACTCGCGTTGGCGGAGCGACTGCACTACGAGGGCGAGTTGCCCGCAGCCGTGGTCACCATGTCGCCGCTGTTCGAGATCGACAACGATGGGCGCGCCAAGCACCCCAACATCCATTCGGATGCGATGTTCCCGCCGAAGGCCTTCGAGGCGCTCGTCGGGCTGATCGAGGACGCGGCCAAGCGCCACGTCGTCGACGGTGAGCCCGAGCAGGTCCACGAGCCGCTCGACCACATCGAGACCGGGCTGCCGCGCACCCTGATCCACGTGTCCGGCTCAGAAGTCTTGCTCAACGATGCGCGCAAGGCCGCGCACATGCTCGCCGCGGCGGGCGTTCCGGTGGAAGTGCACATCTGGCCCGGTCAGATGCATGTCTTCCAGTTGGCCGCGCCCACCGTGAAGGAGGCAACGCGGTCGCTGAAGCAGATCGGCGACTACATCCGAGAGGCCACCTGGTAACCCGAACGCGCGCCTGACACGATGGACGCATGCGAATCGCGGGTCATGTCAGTGAGCTCATAGGCAATACGCCTCTCGTTCGGTTGAACTCCGTTGTGCCCGAAGGTGCCGGCCTGGTGGCGGCCAAGATCGAGTACCTCAATCCCGGCGGCAGCTCCAAGGACCGGATCGCCGTCAAGATGATCGACGCCGCCGAAGCCAGCGGTGAGCTGAAGCCCGGCGGCACGATCGTGGAACCGACGTCCGGCAACACCGGTGTGGGTCTGGCCCTGGTGGCACAGCAGCGTGGCTACAAGTGCATCTTCGTCTGCCCCGACAAGGTCAGTGAGGACAAGCGGAACGTGTTGCGGGCGTACGGCGCCGACGTCGTGGTGTCGCCGACGGCGGTCCCGCCGGACCACCCGGACAGCTATTACAGCGTGTCCGACCGGCTGGTGACGGAGATCGACGGCGCATGGAAGCCCGATCAGTACTCCAATCCGAACGGTCCTGCGAGCCATTACGAAACGACGGGTCCGGAGATCTGGGCCGACACCGAAGGCAAGGTCACGCACTTCGTCGCCGGAGTGGGCACCGGCGGGACGATCACCGGCGCAGGCCGCTACCTCAAGGAGGTGTCCGGCGGC
>JAOPWT010000417.1 GCA_025965555.1 Mycobacterium sp. | reverse complement strand
GCCGAGCGCAGCACCGCTGGTGACATCAGCACCGTCGCGACCGCTGCCATTGCGGCTCCGACGGCGGCGAACAGGCCGAAGTGGTGCACCCACTTCGTCGGTGCGAACATCAGGAAGAACATGGTGCCGAAGATGATTCCGGCGAGCCGCCACACGGGGCCGCGGGCGACGCCGGGAATCCGCTTGCGCCGCAACATGATGAACAACGAGGCGAACAGGCTCAGCGCCGTGATCAGGAAGCCGAAGCGCCGAGACAGCGAGCCGTCGACGGTGGGCAGGATCAGGTAGTAGTAGCGCAGGTTCTCCGTGTACCACGCCTGGCTCGGGCCGATCGCCGTGCGAATCCTGGTGGCTTCCAACACCGTAGCCAACGTCTGGTCGGCGAAGACCACGGTGAGGATGATGGTTCCGGCGGCCAGGAGCGGGAGCACCAGTGGCCACGTGCCGACCACGCGGTGCCTGCGCACCAGGATGCGCAGCAGCGGACGGCCGCCGGCCAGCAGCGCGGCGACCGCGATGAGGCCCGTCGGCTGGATGCCGAGAGTGAAGGCCGCGGAGACGATCGCCAGTGCGGCCGGGGTGAGCCGACCCGAGATGATCGCCCGCTCGATGAGCACGTAGGTGATGAGTGCGCCGGTGGCGATCTGGCCCTCGGGTCGCAGTCCGTTGTTGAACGGCATCCACGCCGCCATCAGGACCAGACCCGCGGCCCACATCGCAGAACGGCTCGATGCCACCGACGGGCCGAGGCGGGGCAGCACCTCACGCGACAGCAGGAGCCAACAGACCAGCGCGCAGATCAAGTCGGGCAACCGCATCCAGATGCTGGCGTCGCTGACGTGCGTCATCAACGCGAGCACGTTGTAGAACCAGCCGAACGGATCCTCTGGGCTGCCGAACCACCGGAAGTAGTTGGACATGTACCCGGCGCGGTCGGCGACGCGCGCCATTTGGAGGATGTAGCCGTCGTCCGACGAGTTGGCGCCGATGACGTGCCAGAGCAGGAACCCGCCGACGACGACGACGTCGATGACGCTGAAGGTGCGCCACCGCGACGGGATCAGCCGAGAAGAGCGCCTGCCGTCGAGTTGGTCCAGTCGCCACAGCGCGACGAGCGCGATGACGGTGGCGACCATCGCCAGCAGCATCGCCCCGAGCTTCAACGCGGTCGGCTTGGTGGTGAAGCGGGTATCGATCGTCGCCGACACCGAGAGTCCTTGCGGGGCAGGGCCCGTCAGGTCGGTGAAGACGCCGACGAAGTTCGGCCTCAGGTTGGGGTCGGCGAACCCGCTGCGGAGTTCCTTGCCGTCGGGACCCTTGAGCCCCACGAACGTCGCAAAGGTTCCTGACTCGGCCGAGACGATGTCGATCCGCTCGCACTGCGGGGCCACCACCTGGGCTCGCGGCACGCTGGCCACCACCACGTTGCGGTCGGTGATCGAGACCCGGGTGCTGGTGACGTTGACGAACAGTGCGTTGAGCGGCGCGTTCTTGGTGTCGGCCGGCGCGGTGCCGAGCACCAGACCGCCGGCGGCCGGCATGTCCCTCACCAGTTGGCACGGCACGGTGGCCGACATGGTGACCGGCGTCAGCGAGATCAGGGGTGCGGTGACGTTGGTGAGCTGTCCGGCCTGCGGCCAGTTCAGCGTTGCGGTCGTCTGCACCACCGGCAGCAGCGGCGTCAGCACCGACAGCACGAAGCCGATCAGACCGGCGATCGTCGCCACCCACCTCGCGGTCCTGGCACCGGTGGTTGATGACTCAGTCGTCACGAGTCCGTCTCCAGTGGCAGGGCTCGGATCGGGCCGCGGCGGGTCCAGCCAAGAATGGTTTGAGTGCCCTGCTCGACGGTGACGTCGGGGGCGATCGCTGCGGGCACGATCCGGTCGTAGCGCTCGATCGAACCCCAGTCGCGGTACCAGTCCCCGCTGAGGTAGGTCGGCACCGTGGACGTCCGCAGCAGTGCCTGGATGTAGAGGAACGGCCCACCGTCGTCAGCGGACTGCCACTGGTTGGACGAGACGACGACCTGCTTGGAGTTGGGCAGGATCCGGTAGTCGGGCAGTTCGGCGATGCCGAGATGCTGGGTGGCGGGGTGCTGGCACGGGAAGTTCGCGGCGGTGGCGATGTCCATGAGCACCGGTGTCTTCGATCCGAGGAACTGTTGCGCGGTCTGCAGCGTCGGGACGCGCGGCGGGGTGAACGCGAACCACTGGTCGGTCGACAGGTTCGGATCGTCGGCGACGATGCGGGCCACGTTGGCCTCCGGCGGCGCCCAGGCCAGTGGGAAGCGCAGGTTGCGCCAGGCCCGCTGCGGCACCAGCGGATCGATCGGCTGAACCTCGGCCAATGGACGGAAGCTGCCGTCTGGATTGCGGACGCCCCACTGGAGTTTCAGCGACTGACCGTAGTTGAAGTCGCCCTCCTCGTCGGTGGACCAGATGGCGCCTGCGGCGGCGACGGTGACCAGCGGCCGGTCCGGCGTGCGGGGCGGCAATTGGTACCAGGCCGAGGTCGCCCTGGCCGCTGCGGTGTTTTCGTTGTAGCTGCCCATCACCGGGGTGCGGGCGGGGTCGAGCCCGAAGGGGAGGAACACCCGGGAGCCGTTGACGCCCTCGGGGCCGTAGCCGCCGCCGGTCCCTGCCGAGAACCCGATGCCGGAGTTCGGCTTGTCGGGCGATCCAGGGGAGTTGACGGTGCCGGGGTTGGCCGTGACCGGTTCGGGCGGGAGCAGCGTGTCGCTGACGCCGTTGGGGCTGAACCCCACGGGGTCCGTGCCGCCGAGTGGGCCGTCCGGCCCGAACTGTTGGCCGGAAACGGGCTGCAGGAGACCGGCATTCGGGTCGGTTTCGACCAGGACGGCGTCGGCCATCGCGCAGCTCGTTGGGCTCAGTCCGGAGGCGAGCGCGTCGACGTCGGCTTTGGCGGTCGTGTAGTTGGGGTACAGGACCGCCGCACCCTTCACCATCGATCCGACCTCCAGTAGCACCATCAGCGTCGCGACCACCAGCAGCGGGGTGGAGGCCAGTACGCGGATGCGGCGCGTGTTGTTGACCTCGACGTGCCCGGTGTAGTCCATGCGGAAGTGCAGCCAGCCGGCCAGCACGCCGGTCGCGATGGCCAAGCCGAGGAACATCGACGTCACCGGATGGCCCGCGATCACCGGCTGCTTGTCGAACCACGGCGCCCCGTAGTTGCCGACGTAGAACCAGCCGTTGATGCCCGACGTCGCCCACGCGAGGACGAACAGCAGCGCGGTGACGTACAGCGCGAGGTTGCGTCGGCTGTGCAGCCCGACCCGGGAGAACGTGAAGGCGGTGACCGCGCCGAGCGCGCCGCCGAGCCCGGCGAACGCACCGAATTGGACGGCCCACTTCGTCGGGGTGAACATCAGCAGCAGCAGTCCGACGGCCGTCGTTCCGATGAGGCGCCAGACCGGGGCGGTGACCATGCCGGGCAGGCTGCCGCGACGCAGGATGACCGCCAGCAGACCGAAGAGGCACAGCAGCAGGACAAGTACGGCGAAGCGCCGGGTCAGTGATCCGTCGACGCTGTCCTCGACGGTGAGGAAGTAGTAGCGGAGGAACTCCTGGTACCAGGAGATCGTCGGGCCGACGGTGTACTTGATCCGTGCGGATTCGGCGACGGTCGCCAGCGTCTGGTCGCGGAAGATGATGACGAAGACCAGCGACAGCGACGCCGCGTAGGCCGCGAGGGGGGCGAGCAGCTCACGCCGGTCACGGATGATTCGGGTGATGGCCCGCGCTCCGACCAGCAGCGGCGCGATCGCGATCAGACCCTGAGGGGCCAGCGTCACGCTGAACATCGCGACGATGATCGCGACGGCCGCAGTCCACAGCCGTCGGGCGCCGATCGAGTACTCGACGAGTACCCACGTCAGGAGCACGCCGAAGGCGATCAGCGGCTCGGGCCGCAGGCCGTTGTTGAACGGCAGCCAGCTGGCCAGGAAGACGGCCGCACCGGTCCAGACCGCGACCCGGTTGCTCGCCAGCCGCCTGCCCAGCCGCGGGATCACCCAGCGGCTCAGCAGTACCCACGTGGCCAGGCCGGCGAGCAGGGCGGGCAGGCGCATCCACACGCCTGCGGTGCTGACGGCGGCGAGGTGTCCGAGCACCCACTGGTACCAGTCGAACGGCGCCTCGGAAGCCCCGAAGTAGCGGTAGTAGTTGGCGGCGTATCCCGCGTCGCCGGAGACCCGCGCGATGGTCAGGTTGTAGCCGTCGTCCGACGAGATCGCGCCAACGGCGTGCCAGAGCAGCAGGGTGCCGACGACGGCGACGTCGGCAAGCCAGGTCGCCGCCCCGACGCGCCAGAACCTGCGCCAGGCGCCGTGCACCCGCCTGCCGACGCGGCGGTCCAGTACGGCGAGCGCCACGATCGAGGCGATGGTGGCCAGCACGCCGAGGACCATGAGCGCGGTCTTCAGCGCGGTGGGTGAGGTGATGAAGCGGGTGTCGACGTCGATGCGGGCGGACAGGCCCGGTTGAGCGGCGACCTTGAGGTCGGTGAAGACGCCCGCCACCTGGGGCTTCTTCTCCGGCGCCAAGGTGCCGGTGGCTCCGGGGATGCCGACGAAGTCGGCGCCGACGCCGCCGACGTTGGCCCAGACGTGCAGCGAGCTGCAGGCCCCGGAGTTGACGGCCTGGCGCGGCGCGACGGCAGCCACGGAGTCACGGAACGCGACGATGACGCTGTCGACGGTGGCCCTGACGAACAATCCGTTGCGGCCGGCGTCGATGCCGCCATCGGGGATGGTCGACAGCACCACGCCGCCCGCGGCGGGCAGTGTCGAGACCGCCTGGCAGGGGATGGTGGCGTCGAGCGCCAGCGGTGCGCCCGACACCAGTGGAGCCGTCACGTCGGTGATCAGTCCGTCGGGTCCGATTCCCTGCGGCCAGAGGACCGCGGCCGTCGTCTGCTTGACGGGCAACAGTGGGGTGAGTGCGCAGAGCAGGAGTCCGATGACACCCGCGATGATCGCGATGAGTCGAAGGGTCCTGGCGGGCACGAGGCTCGATGCTATGCGACGTCCTCGTGTGCGCTGCGTCGCCATGCGGCGGCCCGCCGTTTTCTCAACTCAATCGGAGAGGACCCGGCGTCCACAGCCCGCTGCGCGTCGCGGTGCCGAGATCCAGTCGCGCCGGCTGCGCGTTCGGGTACCACGGCGTGAGCCGCTGCAGTGCGCCCCAGTCGCGGAACCAGTCGTCCTTCAGATACGTCGGCACCGGCTCGGCGCGCACCAGCAGTTCGGTGATCCCGAGCGGTCCGCCACCGAGGTAGTCCATGACGGGGGAGTTGGCCTCGGCGCCGAAGCGGTCAGGAAGGATGCGCCACTTGGGCACCTCGGTGACCCCGTTCTGGTGGCCGAAGGGGCGCTGGCAGGGGAACGCCATGCCGACCAGCCAGTCCAGCAGCACGGGATCTTCTGAGCCGACGACGTTCTGCAGCGTCTTCAGCTGCGGTATCCGGGGCGGCGTGACGGCGATCCAGTGCTGGGGCGCGAGGTCCTGGTCGGACGCGACGAGGCGGACCTGCGTCGCGTCGGACGGGATCGCGCTCAGGGGGACGCGCAGATTGCGCCAGGCCGGAACGGCCCCGACGTCACCCAAACCGACGCTGCCTCCGGGCTGTCCCTTCGCGGCCTGCTCGTCGGTGGCCCACTGCACGACGACTTCACCGGGGTCGAACCTTCCGGCGGCCGCGACCACCAGCAGCGGACCCGCCTGATTACGGGCGCGCAGTCGGTACCAGGCCGACCGCAGCTGGGCGGGCTGCTGCGGGCCGGAGCGCCAGCTGCCCATGACGGGCGTCGTGGCGGGGTTGAGGTTGTACGGCAGCCGCGCACGTGAACCGTTGACGCCCGCGGCGGCGGTGGTGCCGCCCTCGGTGCCCGGCTCGCTACCGGACACCACCGAGCCGTCGCTGTCGGCGAAGTTGTTGCTGCCCTGTGGCTCCGAAACCGGGTCGGCCGACACGTCGGCGGGAATTCCGTTGGGGCTGAACCCCTGTGCCAGGGTGTCGCCGAGGGCGGCGCCGACCGGCGCGCTCACCGGCAGCAGCATCCCCGCGTTGGGATCCTGCTCGACCATCACGTCGGTGGCCAGGCCACACGTCTTGCCCGTGACCGCTTCGAGGTTGGACCGACCGACCGTCCATGCCGGGTACTGTCCGATCATCGCGGCGGTGAGGGAGAACACCTCGAACGCCACCAAGGCCCAGACGGCAATCGTCAAGGGCGCCTGCGCGACTCGAGACCAACGTCTCGGCTTGCTCGGCGGGGTACTGCCCCGGCCCGTGAAGTGGAACCACGCCGCCACGAGCAGGGCCACCACGGACAGGCCGAGCAGGATGGTGGTGAAGCCGAACTTGTACTGCGGGAACTGATTCGACCACGGCACGCCGAAGTTGGAGACGTACCACCAACCGTTCACGCTCGCGAACGAGAAGGCGGTCATGAACAACACGGTGGCGGCGAAGATCGTGCGATTGCGTCGGGACTTCATCGCCGCGGCGGCGACGGCGACGGCGGCCAGTGCGCCGAGGGATCCGGCGAGGCCCGCAAAGACACCGAAGTGGTGGGTCCACTTCGTCGGGGTGAACATCATCGCGAGGAACGAGATGATGGTGATGCCGATGATGCGTCGACTCGGCCCGGATGCGGTCCCGGGAATCCGGCCCTTGCGCAGTGACATCGCCACCGAAACGGCAAGGGCGAGAAGCAGTGCCAGCACCGCGAAGCGGCGGGCGACCGAACCGTCGGGGCTGGCCATGAAGAGGCGTTCGTATCGGATGTGCTCGTCGAACCAGGCCAGGCTTGGGCCGACGGCGGACTTGAACGCGCTGGCCTGGACCTCGCTGGTGAGCGTTTGGTCGCGGAAGATTAAGAAGATGGTGACGGTTCCCGCGGCCAGGATCGGAGCCAGCAGTGCCAGATAGCCGAAACGCGAAGTATGGGCCGCCACAATGGTTTTCAACGGACCGATGGCGACGAGTAGGGCACCGACGGCGGCGATGCCCGTGGGTCCGGAGAACAGCGTCAGCGCGCCGATGATGATCGCGATCGCGACCGGCAGCAGCCGGCTGGTGGCGACGCCGCGTTCGACCGAGCACCACGTGAGCAGCATGCCGAGGGCGATGATCGGTTCGGGTCGCAGGCCGTTGTTGAGCGGCAACCAGAAGGCCAGGAACATCCCGGCTGCGGTCCAGGCCGCGGCCTTGCTGTTCTTCACCGCGTGCCCGAGTCGAGGGATGACCTCGCGGCTGATCACCCACCAGCACGCCAACGCCATCACCAGGGTGGGCAGTCGCACCCAGACGCTCGCGGTGCTGACGTGTGCCCACAGCGCCAGCAGGTCGTAGTACCAGCCGAATGGCGCCTCCGGGGTGCCGAACCAGCGGTAGTAGTTGGCCATGTACCCGGCGTGCTCGGACACCCGCGCCATGGTCAGGATGTAGCCGTCGTCGGAGGTGTTGGCGCCGACGAAGTGCCACCACACCAGCACCGCGGCGACCACGCCGTCCAACACCGACAGCGACCACCACCGCCGCGGAAGGAACCGTCGGTGTCGCACGCCGTCGGCGGTGTCCAGGACGTGCAGCGCGCCGAGGGCGATGACGGTCATCGCGATGCCGACGATCATCGCCAGCGTCTTCAGAAGCGTCGGCGAGGTGCTGTAGCGGGAGTCGATGGTGGCCGAGAACCGCAGGCCGGGTGGTGCGGGCCCGGAGAGGTCGGTGAAGACGCCGACGATCTGCGGTCGGAAGTCGTAACCGCTGCGCTCGCCTCGGAGCGGGTCACCGGGTTTGGCCGCTCCTTCGGCGTCTGGTCCCTCGACCAGCCCGACGAACTCGCCGGTGACCTTGTCGGCGTGGGCGGTGAACTTCAGCTGCTGGCAGGCCGGGCTGAGCACCTGGGTCAGCGGTGCCGTGACGACCGGGGTGTTGCGGACGATGACCAGCAGGTCACCGCCCACGCGCTCGATGAGCAGGCCGCGGTCGACGGCCTTCGGAGCTTGCTTGGGGACCGTGGACAGCAGGACGGTTCGACTGGCGTTCTCGGCGCCGACCAGGCCTGCGGCGGCGCGGCACGGGATGGACACGTTGAGATCTGTCGCCACGTAGCCGATGAGCGGCGCGTCGACGCTCTGCATGACCCCGTTCTGCGGCCAATTGAGCTGAGCGGTGGTCTGCGTAACGGGCAGGAAGGGTGTGGCAAGTGCCAGCAGGGCGCCGAGCAGACCTGCGACGATGGCGACGAGTCGGGCGTTCCTGTGGTTGCCCATGGGGTGAGTGGGCTTGGCTCCTCCCACTCCCTCGCGGCTCACGGGGCTAGATGTTAGTGGCCCGCTCGGGGAGGGCTTACTGGTCACCACGACTTACTTCCGGATTGCCAGGACGAAGGGTCCGATGTCGGACACGTCCCATCGCGGATCGTCGAACAGGGCGGCGTCGAGCGCCACCTGGTAGCGGCGGACGTTCGGCTGGTTGGGATAGACGTCGCTGGCCAGTCGCAGCGTGTAGGTGTCGTTTGCCCCGTGTCGCATTAGGAAGACCGCCGGTGGCTGCCACGGCAGCTTGTCGAGAGCGGCGATGAACTGATCGGGCTTGGTGATGGTGGCCCAGCCCTCGATGGCAGCGGACCGTTCCTTGAACTGCGCGAGCGGGTTGGCGTAGTGCGATGTCAGGCCCTGGAACCCGTAGTAGGGGTAGTACGCGAGGAAGCTGTAGTCGGCGGTCATCACGACGGTCTCGTGGCGCGGTCGCCCGGTGACCCGGCTGATCTTGGCGTCGACCTCGCGGTAGTACTGTTCTGCTCCCGGTGGCCGACGATCGGCGCGCTGACCGCTGCCGTCGGTGTCGGTGTAGGCCACGACGATGTCGGGTCGCAGCACGTCGGGGATGTCCTGGGTGAAGGTCATGGCGCCGATCGCGCCGAGCGCCGCACCCGCGGCCACGACGCGTTGCCGCGTCCGAGGGGTGTACCTGCCTGCGATGGCCAGGGTGGCCTCGACGAAGCCGAGTGCACCCGCTGCCGTAAGGAGCACGGTGAGCGTTGGCTGCAGCCGGAACGACAGCAGCGTCGTGCCGAGCAGCGTGGTCAGCATCGAGAGTAGTGACCACGCGTAGACGGCGAGCACTGCGACCCCGAGGCCGCCGGCGCGGGTGGAGCTGCGGGCGCAGCCGACGAGCCACAGCGTGCCGACCATGCAGAGGGCACCGAGCAGGGTGAAGTCGAGCATCGGAAACGTCAGCTGCGCGCCGTCCGACGGCAGATAGTGCTGCGCGGTGCCGGTGTCGGCGGGCGCGCCCTTCGAGGCCGCCAGAAGATAGGGCCCCCAACCCACTAGCGCGATCGCCCCCGACATCACCGCGATGACGGCCAGCCGCAGCAGCGGATCCCAACTCCGGCGGGCGGCTGCGACGAGCAGCCCCATGACGACGAAGGTGAACGCCGCGAAGCCGAAGAGAAGCGTGTAGAACAGCGCCGCCGCGCCGAGGAAGAGGCCGACGCCGACGATGGCCGCCCAGCCGCCATGGCGACTTCCGGCGCGCAGCCCCGACCACGCCAGCACGAAGACCGGCGGCAGTAACACCGTGATGATCGCCGCGTACGGCTCGGCTGGCGCGTACGCGAGCGTCGCCGCGGCAGTCGCCGTCGACACCACCAGGGCCAACTCGAAGCGGATCATCGCCGCCCACAACACGAAGGCGACGACGATCGCCGCCGTGATCGACACGATCGACCACGGCTTGAACATCTCCCAGGCAGGCGTGCCAGTCAGGGCGGCGAGCCTGCCGCCAAGCCAGAACCAGCCGGGCGGGTAGAACGGCGGAAGACCGAGGTAGGTCATGTCGTGCGGCGCGACGGTGTCGGTCAGCCGCGTCAGGTACTCGGTGCGGAACTGTTGATCGACCGAGACGCCGAACAGATACAGCTTGGTGGCGCCGAGCGGCATGGCCAGCGTGACGGCCGACAGCGCGGACAGGAACACCACGGAGACGACGCGGGCGATCAGCTGCCTGCCTCGGCGCCACAGCCAACCCGCGGCGAAAAGGCCCACCAGACAGGCGAACTGGCCGACGGTGGTGAGTGCGTGCAGCTGATTCGACGAGTTGAACGCGGGCCATTCGACCCGCGCGATCGCGATCAACGAGACCGTCGACACCACGACCGTCACGGCGACGGCGGCGGCCATGTGTGCGACCGCTCGCAGCGAGGCGGCCAGTGCCTGGGGCATGGCGGTCAGATCGGCAGCTTGCGGAAGATCGGCCGTGGCACGTGGCGCAGCACCATCATCACGTACCGGAACGCTCCCGGCGCCCAGACCAGTTCCCTACCCTTGGCCGACGCCGTCACCGCGAGTTCGGCGACGTACTCCTTGTCGACGGTCAGCGGGGCTTCCTTGACGTGTGCGCTCATCCGGGTGCGGACCTGCCCGGGGCGGATGACGAGCACGCGGACGCCGAACTCGCGCAACGCTTCTCCGAGACCGAGGTAGAAGCCGTCGAGGCCGGCCTTGGTGGAGCCGTACACGAAGTTGGAGCGACGCACCCGCTCGCCTGCCGCACTGCTCATCGCGATGATCCGGCCCGAGCCCTGGGCGCGCATCTTCTCGCCGAGCAGCACACCGACGGAAACGGCTGCCGTGTAGTTGATCTCGGCGATCTGCACGGCCTTGCGCTGGTTCTGCCATAGCTCTTCGGCGTCACCGAGCAGACCGAACGCCACGATCGCGACGTCGATGTCGCCGCCGGCGAACGCCTTGTCGAAGACCTCCGGGTGGGTGTCCATCTTGACTGCGTCGAAGTCGACGACGTCGACGGACTTCGCCCCGGCGTTGCGCATCTGGGCGACGGCGGCCTCGCGACCCGGATCGTCGGGAAGTGCGGCCAGCACGATGCGTGCCGGTGCGTCGCGCAGGTAGCGCTCGCAGATCGCCAGCCCGATCTCCGAGGTACCACCGAGAAGGAGGATGGCCTGCGGGTTGCCCACGGCGTCGAACACCATTTACAGAAGCTCCAAACGTCGGGCCATGTCAGAGGCGAAAACCCCGGCGGGATCGACCTTGCGGCGCACCTTGATCCATTCGTCGATCCGCGGGTACATGGCGTGGAAGGTTTCGGCGGTGGTGCGGGAGTCCTTGGCGGTGTAGAGCCTGCCGCCGAACTCGAGGACGCGACGGTCGAGTTCGGTGACGAACTCGTTGAGGCCCGCCTTGATCGGGAAGTCCACGCAGATGTTCCAGCCGGGAATCGGAAAGCTCAGTGGCGCTTGGTTGCCGGGGCCGAAGAGCTTGAAGACGTTGAGGAACGAGTAGTGACCCGAGCGTTGGATGTCGACGATGATGCGCTTGAACTCCTCGACCGCCTCGGTCGGTACCACGAACTGATACTGCAGGAATCCCGCCGGACCGTAGCCGCGGTTCCACTCTCCGAACATGTCGAGTGGGTGATAGAACTGCGTCAGATTCTGGACCTTGCCGCGGTAGGTCCCCGACTTGCGGTACCACAGCTCGCCGATCGGGCCGAACGTGTACTTGTTCGCCAGCCCGTTCGGGAAGACGTCTGGGAACGTAAGCAATTGTGGCGCATCGAACTTCAGCGGGTTCTTCTGCAGTTTTGTCGGTAGCTGCTCGAGAGTGGCCAGCGAGCCGCGCGAGATCGCGGCCCGACCCAGCTTCGGGGGTGCGCTGATGGCGTCGAACCACGCGCTGGAGTAGGTGTAGTCGTTCTCGCTGCCATTGCTGTGCAGGGCGATGGTGTCCTCGAGCGTCGGGGTGACGTCGCCGTCGGCGATGAAGTACGCCGTCTCCGTCGGAGTCATGGCGATGGTGGCGCGCAGGATGATGCCGGTCAACCCGTTGCCGCCGACCGTCGCCCAGAACAGTTCGGCGTTGTCGCCGTCCGGGGTGAGGTGGCGGACCGCGCCGTCGGCGGTGAGCAGCTCCATGGAACGGACGTGGTTGCCGAAGCTGCCCGCGCTGTGGTGGTTCTTGCCGTGGATGTCGCAGGCGATGGCGCCGCCGATGGTGACCTGCCGGGTGCCTGGCAGCACGGGGACCCAGAGCCCCAGCGGCAGGGCCGCCCGCATCAGTTGGTCCAGGTTCACGCCGCCGTCGACGTCGACGAGGTGGCTGTCGCGGTCCATCGAGTGGATGCGGTTCAGCGCGGTCATGTCGACGACGAGGCCGCCGCCGTTCTGCGCATTGTCGCCGTAGGACCGGCCGAGCCCGCGGGCAATGACGCCGCGTCCATCGGCGCCTGCCCCAGCTTCTAGAACGGCCTTCGCGATGGTCTCCGCGTCGGGGGTCGACAGCACCCGTGCGACGCTCGGCGCAGTGCGGCCCCAGCCCGTCAGCCGCTTGGTGGTGGTTGCAGACATCGTGACGAGGGTACCGCCTGGCCGTCGATGCTCAGCTGAGCCGGAAGATGACCGTGCGCTGAACGATGAAGTTGATCACGGTCGCGGTGCCCTGGGCGATGACGAAGGCGACGACGACGGCGGTGGACGTGTAGTGCAGCAGGTGCAGGAACAGATGGTTGAGCCCGACCTGCACCACGAAGGTGATCGCGTACAGGGCGACGACGGCGATGAAGCGGGCGGTGCTCGGCGGTGCCTGGAACGTCCATCGGCGGTTGATCAGGTAGGCGGTGGTGGTCCCTGCGATGAAACTGAGCGTCTTGGACAGGTCGGGGTTCAGCCCCACCGCCTTGTACAGCAACACGTACAGCCCGAAGTCGACGATGGCCGACAGTCCGCCGGTGACGAGGAAGCGCCAGGCCTGGGTCGTCAGGCTCAGGTTGGGTGACATCGGGGGTTCGGCCACGCGGGCAGCTTAGCCATGCCGCGGATGCGCCTGCTCACACCCAGTACGGCACGCGGGCGCGGTACTGCCGCATCGCGAACGCCGTCACGGTCCAGCCGATGATCGTCAGCGCGATGACCACCACCCAGTGCCGCATCTCCTGGTCGGCACCGAGGAGCGGCGCCCGCACGATGTCGACGTAGTGCAGCAGCGGGTTGAACTCGATGATCTTGGCCCACGTTCCTGCGCCCTGCTGGCGCAGCGTCGCGTCGTTCCAAATGATGGGTGTGACGTAGAACAGCAGTTGCACGAGGCTGAACAGCAGCGGGCTGATGTCCCGGTAGCGGGTGGCCAGGATCCCGAAGCACAGCGCCACCCACACACAGTTCAGCGCGATCAGCGCCAGCGCGGGGATGAACGACAGATCGGTCCACTTCCAGGGCTGCGGGAAGATGATCGCGATGATCACGAAGATGACGATGTTGTGCCCGAACAGGATTATCTGGCGCCAGACGAGCCGGTAGACGTGCACCGACAGTGGCGTCGGAAGTTGTTTGATGAGGCCCTCATTGGAGACGAACACGTCGGCGCCCTCGATGATGGACGCGTTGATCAGATTCCAGATGATCAGCCCGAGCGTGACGTAGGGCAGGTGCTCGGCCAGCGGCAGGTGAAACAGCGTCGAGTACAGACCGCCCAGCGCCACCGCCATGGTGCCGGTGGCGATGGTGATCCAGATCGGCCCGAGCACCGAGCGGCGGTACCGCTGCTTGATGTCCTGCCACCCGAGGTGCAGCCACAATTCGCGCTTTCCGAAGCCCGCTGCGAGATCGGCCCACGCGCGGGTGAAGGTCCTCGACTGCGCCGCCGCGTCGGTGAAGGTCATCGTCGTTCTCCCTGATCGGGTCTGCCGAACTTTTCGTGGCGTCCCAAGCGTCGCAATCGCAGCCACTCCCGAAGGCCTGCCGGGTCACGACGAGTCACCAGGAAGAACCAGCCGAACCGCACCCACTCCTGGGGGACCAGCTTGCGAAGGCCACGCTGCGACTGCAGGTATCCCCGGTTGCGATAGGTGAAGTAGCGCTTGGTGGCGTCGTCGGGGTACTGGGTGTGCATCCGGCCACCGAGAATCGGCTTGAACTCGTCCGACCCCTGAGGGTGCAGGTAGACCGCGTCCAGGCAGGTGCCGAACGGCAGGCCCGAGCGCGCCAGTCGGCGGTGAAGTTCCACCTCGTCGCCGCGGATGAACAACCTAATGTCGGGCACTCCAACGGCTTCCAGCGTCGAGGCCCGGAAGAGCGCGCCGTTGAACAGGGACGCGATGCCTGCCAGCAGGTCGGAGCTGCCGTCGGTGCGCAAGTCCTCGACGCGCCTGCGCCACACCAGGCCGCGGCGCAACGGGAACGCCAGAAGAGTCGGGTCGGCGAGGTCGCACACCATCGGCGACACCTCGGCCAGAGAATGCCTTGCCGCGCAGTCCAATAACGTGCCCAAGACATCGGAGTCCGCGGGTCTGCCGTCATCATCGGCCAGCCACACCCAGTCCGCGCCGAGTGACAGCGCGTTGAGTACGCCGAGAGCGAAACCACCCGCTCCGCCGAGGTTGCGTCGGGAGCCGACGTAGGTAGTTGGCACGGGTTGGGCGGCAACCAGTTCCCGCACCCGATCATCGTCGTCGTTGTCGACGACGATCAGATGGTCCGGAGCCCGGGTCTGGCCCGTCACTGCCTTCAGCGACAGCGCCAACTCGGCCACGCGCCGGTGGGTGACCACGACGGCGCAGACGGTCTCACTCATGGTCCGCTGTTCTCGCGCGCGTTCTCCTCGAGAACCTCTCGCACGTGCCGGGCGGCGTCGTCACCCTCGTAGGCGCGCACCACGTCCTCGATGCCGCCGGTCATCCTGATGGTGCCGTGGTCGATCCACATCGCCGTCTTGCACAGCCGGGCGAGGAATTCGTTGGAGTGACTGGCGAATACGAGGATCCCGGACCGCGACACCAGATCCTGCAGTCGGGTGCGGGCCTTCTTGAGGAAGTCGGCGTCCACCGCGCCGATGCCCTCGTCGAGCAGCAGGATCTCGGGGTCGATGCTCGTCACGACGCCCATCGCCAGGCGCACCCGCATACCGGTCGAATACGTGCGGAGCGGCATCGAGAGGTAGTCACCGAGTTCGGTGAACTCGGCGATCTCGTCCACCTTGGCCGCCATCTGCTTGCGTGTTTGCCCGAGAAACATGCCGCGGATGACGATGTTCTCGAAACCCGAGATCTCGGGGTCCATGCCGACGCCGAGGTCGAAGACCGGCGCCACCCGGCCGCGAACGGTCGCCGATCCGCGGGTCGGCTCGTAGATGCCCGACAGCAGCCGCAGCAGCGTCGACTTGCCAGCCCCGTTGTGGCCGACCAGTCCGACGCGGTCGCCCATCTCGAGCGACATGGTGATGTCGCGAAGGGCCTCGATGACGACGACGTTCGATTCGTTGCGGCCGATGGTGCCGCCGGCTTTGCCGAGGAACGCCTTCTTCAGCGATCGCGACTTGGCGTCGAAGATCGGAAACTCGACCCACGCGTCGCGCGTCTCGATGTGGGGATGACCATTGGGTTGGGACACGCGTTGCCTAGAGGTACTGCCCGGTCCCGGAGCTCGACGGGCCGCGCTGCCCCGGGGTGCCGCCCATTCCGGGAGGCAGCGCACCCTGACGCATCTGCTCGAGCTGTGCGCGCGCCGCCATCTGCTGGGCGAACAGGGCCGTCTGAATGCCGTGGAAGAGGCCTTCGAGCCAGCCGACGAGCTGAGCCTGCGCGATGCGCAACTCGGCATCCGACGGCAAGGCGTCCTCGCTGAAGGGCAGCGCGAGCCGCTCGAGTTCCTCACGCAACTCGGGGGCCAGACCCTCCTCGAGCTCGCGGACGCTGCGCGCGTGGATCTCGCGGAGTCGCCCGCGGCTGGCGTCGTCGAGCGGTGCCGCTCGCACCTCTTCGAGGAGCTGTTTGATCATGGTGCCGATTCTCATGACCTTTGCCGGTTGCTCGACGAGCTCGTTCAGAGAATTCCCGTCGGCGTCCTTGCCCGTTGTGGACATGTCACCGAGGATCTCGATGCCCTCCACGTTGTTGTCGTCGGCCGCGTTATCCGTCATGTTCTATTTCCCTGCCACTCATAGATGTGGTCCTCGCCGTTGTCGTAGATCTCCTTCCACGACTTCGACTTGCCTAGCGAGACTAGTCCGTCGGGCATCACGAACCCGCGCACCACCGGTGAGCTGGTGATGACGTAACGGATGTTGAGCGCGCGGACCGCCTCCGCGACGCGTGGATCGGTGTCGGCGTCGTCGGCGTACGCCCAGAAGATGAAGCGGTGATAGCCCGGGCCCTGCTGCTGGGGGTAGTCGTAGTGCGTCCACAGCGGATGGAGGCCGGCAACGGCGTACACCCAGGCCGTGCCGTCGGTGTTGGCGTTGCCGATCAGGGTGTCGCGGGCGCCCGGCAGAGTCGCGAGGTACGCGAAGGCCTCGAGGTCGCTGTCGTCGATCATGACCCGGTCGTACTTCTCGCCGATCAACCGCTCGTGTCTGGGGAAGTAGTGCCAGGCCATCCCGACCGAAGCCGCAACGAGGACGACCGCCGTCATGGCGTAACCGACGCGGGGGCCCAGTCGCGGCGTCAGCCGCCGGAGCCCCGCCAGCGCGGCTGTGGTCACGGTGAACAACGCGATGCCCGCCATCGGCGCGAGCAGCATCGTCACCACGGCGGAGAGGCGCCGCGGGTCGCTGTAGAAGAGGTCGCTGAATCTGCCGGTAACCGCGCCGAGCGGACCACCGAATGGCGCCGAGGAGTGGATGATCGCGAGCACCAGCAGCAGCCAGACGGCGACGGGCCACCACATCCGCAGGAACAAGAGGATCACGAAACCGATCGCCGCGAGCGCGATGAGGGCGTTCTGGATCGGATAGTCGTTGAGGTGGCGGGTGTGCTGCACGACGGCGTCGAAGAGCGCCTTCTTCTTGCCCTCGTGGGTGACGAACGCGTGGCCGACGATGATCTCCGCCTGCTGGAGCACGCCGACGAACTGCGGCAGCAAGAGCAGCACCGTCGGCCCTGCGACGGCGACCAGGCTGACGAAGTCGGCGAGCCTGCCGCGAACGGGCCGCCACAGCCCCTCGCACAGCCACCACGCGACGACGAAGACGACCGTCACCACCCCACCGGTGATGTGCACCGAGAAGACGCCGAGCAGCGCGAGCACCGCCAGGGGTATCCGGTCGCGGTGCCTGAGCGACGAGACGATCAGCAGCATCGTCGGCACGGCCAGCCCGTAGGCCGCGAGGTTGGGCATGGACGCGGTGTCGAACTCGACGTACGGGACGGCCGTGAACGACGCGGACAACGCCGCCGCCGCGGCCGCGGAGCCCGCTGCCCGCCATTGCCCCACCGCACGCCCGTTGAGCAGGTGCCAGGTGAGCGCTGCCGCGCTGGCCGGGAACAGCCACACGGCCACCGCGAGCGAGTTCAACGTGTACGCGGTGGTGGCGGCGGCGCCGGTGAGTTGGGATTGGATCGCGGCCAGCGCGTGGAAGGTCGACGGATAGTAGAGCGCGTCGTGGGTCTCGACGTTGCGCAGCTCGCCCATGTGGGTGGGTGAGGCCTGGCCGGTGTCGAGAATGAACCGGATGGTGTTGGCGTGCCAGACCGAGTCCCAGGTGCTGGGAATCGATTGCCAGTGCGGCATGCCGCGAATTGCTGCGAATGTGATCAACGTCGCACCGAGAATGACGCCGATCGCGACGACGAGCGCCGGTCCGGCCGTCATCGGCTGCCCTTCGGGGGTGGGCTCGCGCCGCCGTTTCAGCACCGCCTGCAAACCCGCGACGACGCCCACCACGATCAGCAGAGCAAGCAGCGCGGTCCACAGATTCCACGGAATGCCGACGGCGCCCATCGGAAGAATTGCCAGCGCTACGGTGCCGTAGGTCAGCGTCGGACCCACCGCCACGGCGGTCGGCCAGGTTAGCTGAGCCGTTCGCGCGATGATTGCTCCAGGGATGACCAGCAACAACAGGGCGACTAGCACCCCGGACGCCAAGCTCACTGCACTAGTATGACGACGCAGGTGACTTGGTCCGTCAGGGCGTGCGCACGGCGGGCGGCACCGACATCAGTACGGTTCGCGGTACTCACTGGGCTCGAAGGTGGCAGGCATGGCATACGACGTCGCCCGGGTGCGTGGTCTGCACCCGTCGTTGGGCGACGGCTGGGTGCACTTCGACGCACAGAACGGGATGTTGCTGCCCGACTCGGTGGCGACGACCGTGTCGACCGCCTTCCGCGGGTCGATGACTACGGGCCAGGGCCCCCATCCAGCCGCCACGCGCAGTGCCGCGGTGTTGCACGCCGCCCGCCGGGCCGTCGCCGACCTCGTCGGAGCCGACCCGCGTGGCGTGGTGCTCGGGGCCGACCGCGCGATCCTTCTGACGTCACTCGCCGACGCCTCGTCGTCGCGCGTCGGGCTGGGGCACGAACTGGTCGTCACCCGCCTCGACGACGAGGCCAACATCGCGCCGTGGCTGCGCGCCGCGAATCGTTATGGTGCGAAGGTCAAGTGGGCCGAGGTCGACATCGAGACCGGTGAGCTGCCCGCCTGGCAGTGGGAATCGCTGATCGACAAGCCGACCAAGTTGGTCGCCATCACGTCGGCGTCGTCGGCCATCGGCGCGGTCACCGATCTGCGTCCGGTCACCAAGCTGCTGCACGAGAACGGCGGCACGGTCGTCATCGACCATTCGGCCGCGGCGCCGTACCGGTTGGTCGACATCCACGAACTCGAGGCCGACATCCTCGCCGTCAACACCGTCGCGTGGGGTGGGCCCCCGATCGGTGCGCTGGTCTTCCGCGATCCGTCGACCATCGAGTCGTTCGGCGCGGTGTCACTGGACCCGTTGGCCACCGGCGTCGAACGGCTGGAGATCGGCACGCACCAGTTCGGCATGCTCGCGGGCGTCGTGGCGAGCATCGAGTACCTGGCCAACCTCGACGAGTCCGCATCGGGAACCCGACGCGAAAGACTCTCGGTCTCAATGCAATCGGCTGCCACCTACATGGACCGCCTGTTCGAGTACCTGCTGATGTCTCTGCGGTCGCTGCCGCTGGTGATGGTCATCGGCCAGCCGGAGCAGCGCATCCCGGTTCTCAGCTTCGCCCTCCACGGTGTGCCCGCCGAGCGGGTGGTCCAGCGGCTCGCCGACAACGGCGTGCTGGCTGCCCTGAACACCACGTCCATGGTTCTCGACGTCATCGGGGTCAATGACATCGGCGGTGCCGTCACGGTGGGCCTGGCGCACTACACGACGATGGCCGAGGTCGACCAGCTGGTTCGCGCGCTGGCCTCGCTCGGCTAGCCCGCTACGTCAATCGCGAACGCGCAGAAGCACTTTCCCGTGTACGTCGCCGGATGCCAGTAGTTGATGGGCCTTCGCGGCCTCCTCGATGGGGAGCTCCGCGCCGATGACGGGACGGACCCGACCGTCGGCGATCATCGGCCAGACGTTGGCCACCACCGACTCGACGATGGCGCTCTTGCCCGACGGGCCGTCCACCGGCCGCGAGCGCAGCGCCGTCGAGATGACTCCTGCCCGCTTTGCCATCAGCTTGCCGAGGTTGAGCTCGCCCTTGAGGCCACCCTGGAAGCCGATGTTGATGATCCGGCCGTCGGGCGCCAACGCATCGATGTTGCGGTCCAGATAGGACGCGCCCATGAGGTCGAGGATCACGTCGGCGCCCACGCCACCGGTCTCGTCCTTGAGCCGCTCGACGAAGTCCTCGTCGCGGTAGTTGATGGCGATGTCGGCGCCGAGGGACTTGCACACCGCGAGCTTCTCGGCGGAGCCCGCGGTGACGGCGACCCGGCAGCCCAGTGCGTTGGCCACCTGGATGCCGTGGGTGCCGATGCCACTGGCGCCGCCGTGGAAGAGCACCGTCTGCCCTGCCACCAGATGCGCCGTCATCCCCAGGTTCGACCACACCGTGCACGCGACCTCGGGCAGGCTCGCCGCTTCGTGGAGGCCGACCCCGTCGGGGATCGGCATCACCTGGCCCGCGGGCACCGCGACGCGCTCGGCGTAGCCGCCACCGGAGAGCAGCGCGCACACGGGTTGGCCGACCGACCAAGAGGTGACCCCGGCACCGAGGGCAGACACCCGCCCCGACACTTCCAGGCCGATGGTCGTGCTGGCACCCGGCGGCGGCGGGTAGTGGCCGGCGGCCTGCAGCAGGTCCGCGCGATTGACCCCAGCAGCGACGACGTCGATGATTACTTCGCCGTCGGCGGCGGTGACGTCAGGAACTTCCCGCCAGGCCAGGTCAGTGGCGGATTCGACGACGATCGCGCGCATGTTCATAACGCTACTACCCGGCGGCTGCGGTCATACTATGTCGCAATGGAGGGGACCATAGGGGGGCGAACCGCGAGCTCGATGCCAGGGCTCGACATCGCCGAACAACGCGCTTGGCAGCACTTTCTCGACGCAGCGCTGCGGCTTCATGCCACTTTGAACCGGGAATTGGTGGACGTCCACGGTCTGACGCTCAACGACGTCCGACTGCTCGACGTGCTCGCGAACTCGGCGACCGGCTCGGCCCGGATGGGCGATCTCGCCGACGAGCTGATGTCCTTGCCCAGCAGGGTGACTCGGCAGATCCACCGGCTCGAGACGCAACGCCTGGTACGTCGCTGCTCGACGCCGGAGGACGGCAGAGGTGTGCTCGCAATGATCACCGACGACGGCAGGGAGGTGCTGCGGGTGGCGATGTC
>JAOPWT010000381.1 GCA_025965555.1 Mycobacterium sp. | reverse complement strand
GATCTCGCTGATTTCCTGGGTGATCTGGGCTTGGCGCTCGCGGTTGCTTTCCAGCGTCAGCGCCTTGATCAAGTCGTCGGCGTTGTCCGTGGCGGACTTCATCGCGCGGCGCCGTGACGCGGACTCGGACGCCGCAGCTTCCAGCAGCGCCGAGTAGACGCGGGTAGCGATGTAACGCGGAAGCAGCGCGTCGAACAGCTCTTCGGCGTTGGGCTCGAACGAGAAGAGCGTGCGCGGACCCTCATCCGGCTGCTCGTCGCCCACGTACTCGACCACCATCGGGGCAGCCCGACGGGCCACCGCCGACTGCGAGAGCATCGACTTGAACTCGGTGAAGACGATGTGGATTTCGTCGACGCCGAGGACGCCGTCGTCTCCCGGATCGTCGCCTTCGTCGTCGGCGCCGGACATGAACGCCGTGACGAGAGCGTCCGCGATTTCGCGGGCCTGCTCGTAGGTTGGGCGCTCGGAGAAGCCGGTCCACGACTCCTTCACCTCACGCTGGCGGAAGCTGTAATAGCCCAATGCCTTCCGCCCGACGGCGTAGATCACCGGGTCCTTGCCTTCCTCCCGCAACAGCGCGAAGAGCTCCTCGGACTGGCGCAACACGTTGGCGTTGTACGCGCCGCACAGCCCTCGGTCCGACGACACCACCAGCACAGCCGCGCGCCTCGGCGACTCACGCTCGACGAGCAACGGGTGGTCCAGCGCGCTGGCACTCGCCAGCTCGGTGAGCATGTTGGTGATCTCTTCTGAGTAGGGCCGAGCCGCCTGGACTCGAGCCTGCGCCTTGGCGATTCGCGACGTCGCGATCAGCTCCTGGGCCTTGGTGATCTTCTTGATCGACCCGGCGGAGCGGATGCGCCCGCGTAGCTCTCGCAGTGTGGCTGCCATGTGGTGGTCTACCTACTTCTTGGGTGCCGGCTTGCGGACCTTGACCGATTCCTTCTCGACGTCTTCCTCGTCCATCGCCTCGGCATCGGCCTCGTTGACGGCGACGGAGCTGCCGTCAGTTGCGGCGAACCCCTTCTTGAAGTCGTTGACGAGCTCGGTCAGCTTGTCCTGAGCCTCTTCTGGGAACTTCTTGCTCTCCCGGATGTCCTTGAAGACGTCGTCGTGACTGGCCTTCAGGTGCTCGAGGAATTCGGCCTCGAAGCGCTGAACGTCTTCGGCGGGAACCGAGTCCAGGTGGCCCTTGGTGCCGAGGAAGATCGCCACGACCTGCTCCTCGACCGACAGCGGGCTGTACTGGGGCTGCTTGAGCAGCTCCACCAACCGGCTGCCGCGTTCCAGCTGCGCCTTCGACGTCGGGTCGAGATCGGAGGCGAACGCCGCGAAGGACTCGAGCTCTCGGTACTGCGAGAGGTCCAAGCGGAGCGAGCCCGCGACCTCCTTCATGGCCTTGATCTGAGCGGCACCACCGACTCGAGACACCGAGACGCCGACGTTGATGGCCGGCCGGACACCCTGGTTGAACAGATCGGACTCCAGGAAGCACTGACCGTCGGTGATCGAGATGACGTTGGTGGGGATGAACGCCGAGATGTCATTGGCCTTGGTCTCGATGATCGGCAGCCCGGTCATCGATCCACCGCCCAGCTCGTCGGACAGCTTCGCGCAACGCTCCAGAAGACGGGAGTGCAGGTAGAACACGTCGCCGGGGAATGCCTCGCGGCCCGGCGGGCGGCGCAGCAGCAGCGAGATCGCGCGGTAGGCGTCGGCCTGCTTGGAGAGGTCGTCGAAGACGATGAGGACGTGCTTTCCGTCGTACATCCAATTCTGGCCGATGGCCGAACCCGTGTACGGCGCAAGCCACTTGAAGCCGGCGGGATCGGATGCCGGCGACGCGACGATGGTGGTGTACTCCATCGCGCCACCGTCCTCGAGCGCCCGCTTGACGCTGGCGATCGTGGTGCCCTTTTGGCCGATCGCGACGTACACGCAGCGCACCTGCTGCTTGGGATCGCCCGTCTCCCATGCCTCGCGCTGGTTGAGGATCGTGTCGACGCAGACCGCGGTCTTGCCGGTCTTGCGGTCACCGATGATCAGCTGGCGCTGGCCGCGGCCGATCGGAGTCATCGCGTCGATGGCCTTGATGCCGGTCTGCAGCGGCTCGGAGACGCCCTGGCGCTGAACCACCGACGGCGCCTGGAGCTCGAGCGCACGACGGGCGTCCGACGCGATGTCGCCCTGACCGTCGATGGGCTGGCCCAGCGGGTTCACCACACGACCGAGGAATGCGTCGCCGACGGGCACCGAGAGCACTTCGCCCGTGCGCTTGACCTGCTGGCCCTGCTCGATCTTCTCGAAGTCGCCGAGGATCACCGCGCCGATGCTGTGTTCGTCGAGGTTCAGCGCAACACCGAGCACGCCGCCAGGGAACTCGAGGAGTTCCTGTGTCATGACCGAGGGCAGGCCCTCGACGTGGGCGATGCCGTCACCGGCGTCGACGACTGTGCCGATCTCTTCACGCTCGGTGTCGGCGGAGAACGAAGATACGTAGTCCTCGACGGCGCTTTCGATGTCAGCAGCGGAGATTGTCAACTCTGCCATGATTCTTCGTCTTCCTACCTTGTTGATTCGGGTGGTGAGTCGGTTTGGTTAGTCCGGCAGCTGAGTCTGTGCGGCGGCCAGGCGGGATGCGATGGAGCCGTCGATCACCTCGTCGCCGACGGTGATCGAAAGACCGCCGAGAAGTTCCGGATCGACGTGGAGCTGTACGGACACCGGCTGTCCGTAGATCCGAGTCAGCAACTCGACCAGCCGGGCGCGCTGGGCATCCGACAGGTCGGAGGGGGCACGGACGTGTGCGACGATCTCGCCGCGTCGTGCCACCGCAAGCTCGGCGAGATCGATGACGGCCTCGTCGGCGCGCTCACCCCTGAGGTGTCCAATGGTCTGCCTCAGCAGCTCCGCGGCGATGCCGTCGACACCCGAGCCCTCGATGACCTTGTCCAGCAATGCGATTCGACCGTCGGCCGGCGTGGTGTAGTCACTCAGCAGCGCAGTCAGCCTCGGCTCGGCGTCGAGGACACGGCCAAACCGGAAGAGCTGTTCCTCGACCTCGTCGACTTTGCCTTCGACCTGGGCACGCTTCAAGAGAGCCAGGCGCGCCATGTGCTCGATCCCGTCCACCAGGTCCGACTCGGTGGACCACCGCTGGGATACGGCCGTGCGCAACAGTTTTGCAGTATGCTCGCCGACCTTGTCGGAGAACAGCCGGTCCACCAGCCGTACCTTGGCGTCGGCATCGTCGCTGTGCTCGGCGAGGTGTCTGGTGAGCGTCGGTTCGTCGACCAGCAACGTGACCACCGACCCGAGTTCCTCGGCCAGCGTGGTCAACTCCGCAGACTTGAGGTTGCCCGCGACCTCGTCGAATTCACGGGTCAGCGTCTCGAGCGCCGCGCGGCTGGCGGCACGAAGCCGTGCCGAGGCGCCCGTCTCGATGACCGCGGATGACGGCGCCATCTGATCGAGCTCGTCGAGGAAGCGATCGACCGTCGCCGCCTGCGCGGCGGGATCGGCCACGTGTTCCCTGACGAGTTCGTCGGCCTTCTGCACCGACTCCTGACCGAGGCCCATCCGCAGCTGCCGGATCAGCTGCTGGCGCATCAGCTGAACCTGTTGTGCGCCTTGGGCCTTGAGCCGCTCGGCCTCGACGCCGGCCTGTTCCTGCAACTGGCTGGCGATGCGCTCGGAGTCCTGCCGGGCCTCGTCGGTGACCTTCGACGCCTCGGCCTCGGCTTTCTTCAGCGCCTTGGCGTGCATCGCGTCGGCCTCGGCGAGCTTCTTCGCCGCCTCGGCACTCTCCGCGAGCGCCGTGCGAACGGCGTCCTGCTGCTTCTGCATCAATGCCTTCACCGGCGGCACGACATAGCGCCACAGGATGAACACGATGACCGCGAAACCGATCAGCTGGCCGATGAATGTCGACATTTAGCGGCTCCCGCCTGAGTTCACGTCAACGCCGAGGATCCGGCTTGCCAAGGTCGAGGACAGGCCACCCACCGAGGACTCGAGTTCCGATTGCGTCGACGCACGCTCTTCGGACAGTTCTGCATCCGCTTCGCGCACGGTCTCCGCCACCTCATCGCCGGCTTCGGCGCGTTTCTCCTCGATCACCTGCCGACCGGCGCTTCGAGCCTCGTCTCGGATCGACGAGGCTTCCGTGCGGGCCCCGGCCATCGCCTGTTCGTAATCGGCCTGTGCCGCGGCGACCTGCTCGGCCGACTTCCGCGAGTCCGCAGCCGTCTTGGACAGCATGGCCTCCCGCTCGGAGAGGACCTTGCTGATCGGTGGCACAACCCATTTCGTGATCACGCCGAGGACGATCAGGAAGATGATCAGCACGATGAAGAAGGTGCCGTTGGGGATCAGGAAGTTGCTGCCCCCGCCGCCCTCTTCTCCCGCTGCCTGGCTGCTCGCCAGGATCGTTGCGCTCAGTTCACCCATGCCGTTGGACTATTTCAGGCCCGGCGTGGCAAAGACGAACAGCGCCATGAACGCGAGGTTGATGAAGTACGCAGCCTCCACCAGACCCACGGTGATGAAGAACGGCGTAAACAGACGGCCCTGAGCTTCTGGCTGCCGTGCGATGCCGGAGATCAGTGCGTTACCGGCGATGCCGTCGCCGATACCCGCGCCGATTGCGCCGCCACCCATGATCAATCCACCGCCGATGAGAGCACCGGCCGTGATGAGGGCGTTTGGATCCATTCCTTATTCCTCCTTGGTAACTGGTGGTGATGCCACCAGGACTGCTGGTCGTACGGGTCAGTTCGGGCTTGCTTAGTGGTGTGCTTCCTCTTTGGCATCGTGATCGTCGTGATCGAGTTCCATCGACTGGCTGAAGTACAGGATCGTCAGCAGCGCGAAGATGAAGGCCTGGATCAAGCCGACGAAGAGGTCGAACGTCTTCCAGATGGCGTTGGGTGCCCACTGGATGTACCAGGGGAACAACGCGATCAGTGAAACGAGGATGCCGCCGGCGAAGATGTTGCCGAAGAGTCGCAGGGACAACGAGATCGGCTTGGCAATCTCCTCGACGATGTTGATCGGCGCCATCAGCGTGACGTGGCCCTTGAACAGCTTCTTGATGTGGCCCCACGCGCCACGACGCCAGATGCCCGCGGCGTGGTAGCAGATGAACACGAACGCGGCGAGGGCCAGTACGTAGTTGATGTCCGCGGCCGGTGCCTTGATCAGTTCTCCCGCCGCACCGTCGGAGCCGCCGTACTGAACCGGCAGCACCGCAAGCCAGTTGGACACCAGGATGAACACGAAGATGGTGACCGCGAGCGGCAGTACGAACGGTGCGATCTTCATGCCGATCGCGGCCTCGACCTGCTGGCGCATCTGAATGGTGATGGCCTCGAAGAACAGCTGCACCCCGCCTGGCACCCCGGTCGAGGTGACCTTGGACTTCAGGTAGAACGCCAGCGCGATCACGATCACCCCGGCGATCGACGTGCTGATCACGGTGTCACCGTTGATCGTCATGCCGAACAGATGCCAGAGGGGTTCGTGGACCCCGACGTGAATCGCCCCTACGGCGACAACAGTGTCAATCATTTGCCGTCAGCTCTATCCTTCGAATCCGGTGCGGAAACTTCTGCGACGTCCAGGCCGTTGGCGCGGATCTTCTTCATCACGGGGATGCTGGTGCTCATCACGAGCACGGCCTGGAAGATCGCGAGCCCGAACAGAACGGCGAGGCCGTCATGCTTCTTGAACACGATGGCGATGGTCAAACCGATGGCCGTGATGACCAGCAACCGTGTCATCGAGTTGACAACCATCTTCTTCTTGAGCGGATGCTCTTCAGCCGTGATTGACTCGACTGCACGGCGGACCATCAGCGCATTGAGCAAACCGAGGCCGAGGCCAACCCCGAAGAAGGCACCGAAGAAGATGTGACCGGCGAACCCGGAGCCCAAAAGTGCCACTGCGGTCAGCGCCACGCAGACGATCAGCAGACGCAATGGCCGGAAGGCCACGGACGGGAACACCAACGGCGCGTCCTGCGCTGGCGTCGTCACTGACTCACCTCAATCCACGCTTTCACGGAAGCTGTCCCCTTTGACAAACAATGATCCGGCGCGTGCCCGCTGAGCGTATCGGAGGGCGTAGGTCGCGCTGGAATCACCCAAGGGGTAGCTCCCTTTGTCGGTCGTACATCGGCGCCGATCGGCTTCTTCAAACCGATGGGCCGGGCCGGCAACCCGCGAGGTCTTTCGGGTTCTGCCAGCACCGTACCACATGGTAGGCACCCTAAAACGGGGTACTACTACTTTGCGTCGTACAGCTTAGTCTGGTAGCTCGCTGGGAGCTTCGCGACTCCGTCGCAGCAGTGGAATGAGCGTGATGACGATGGCGACGACGATCGCCGCCAGCATCGCCGCGCCGGTGTAACGGGGGTCGAAGAAGATCGTGCTCGCGGCGCCAAGCGCGACGATGCCGACCCACATGTAGATCAGCAGCACGACCCGTCGGTGCGAGTGACCAATCTGGAGCAGCCGATGGTGCAGATGCATCTTGTCGGGGCTGAACGGGCTGCGGCCGGCGCGGGTGCGGCGCACGATGGCCAGCAACATGTCGAGGGCGGGCACGAACATCACCGCGATGACCAACAGGAACGGCGACAGCAGCGCGAAGACGTCTCGCGCACCGTAGGCATTCTGGGAGATCGGTCCAGCGGCGGTGGTGGACGCCGCCGCGAGCATCAACCCGATGAGCATCGACCCCGAGTCGCCCATGAAGATCTTGGCCGGATGGAAGTTGTGCGGCAGAAAACCCAGACACGCGCCTGCCAGCACCACCGAGATCACGGCGGGCGGGTAGAACAACACGTCGCCACCGTGGTCTCGAAGCAATCCGATGGAGAAGATGCAGATGGCCGCCGCGGTGATGAGGCCAAGGCCCGCGGCCAGCCCGTCGAGGCCGTCGACGAAGTTCATCGCGTTGACGATCGACACCGTGAGCGCCAGCGTCAGCAGGATCGACGTCACCTGGTCGAGCACGATGGTGCCGACGCCGCCGATCGGGATGTACAGCACGCTCCACGCCACGCCCATCGTGACCAAGACGCTGGCCGCGGTGATCTGGCCCGCGAACTTGGTCAGCGCATCGAGGCCCCACCGGTCGTCGATCAGGCCGATCGCCATGATCAAGCCGCCCGCCACGACGACGGCGGGCATGCCGGACGAATAGACGAAACCGCGATTCAGCGCGGGCAGCTGCGACGCCAGCAGGACGGCCGCGACGATGCCGATGTACATCGCCAGCCCGCCCATCCGCGGTGTCGGCTGTACGTGGACGTCGCGCTGGCGCGGGTAGGCGACGGCACCGAGACGGGTGGCCAGAGCGCGCACCCAGCCGGTCGCGAAGTACGTGATGATCGCTGCGGTCAACCCGACGAGCGCGAGCTCGCGCAGCGGAACACCGGCACCGCGGTCCGACAACGCGAGCAGGCCTTCCACGCGGTGAAATGTACTGGACTGAGCTGAGACCCACGACGTCGTCGCCCCGCGGCAGTTCGCTGGGGCGCTTCTGGCGTCAGGCCGTCAGCGTCTCGGCCGCCAGCCCGAGGACATCGGCGATGGCAGCGGCGGTGACGGGTCCCTCGCGCAGGATGCGTGGCTGTGCGCCGGTCAGATCGACGATCGTCGACGCCGAACCTTGGGCGGACGGCCCGGCCTCGAGATAGACCTCGACCAGGTCACCGAGCTGATCGCGGGCATCGGCGGCGGTCACGGCGGCGGGCCTGCCCGAAATGTTGGCACTGGAGACGGCCATGGGACCGACCTCGCGCAGGAGTTCGATCGCCACCGGATGCAGCGGCATTCGCAGCATGACCGTGCCCTGGGCGTCGCCGAGGTCCCACTGCAGCGAGGGGGCTTGCTGGACGACGAGGCTAAGCGCCCCTGGCCAGAACGCGCGAATGAGTTCGCGGGCCGATTCGGGCACCGAGTACACCAGGCCGTCGATGGTGTGCCAGGACCCGACGAGGACGGGTACCGGCATGTCGCGACCGCGGCCCTTGGCGGCCAGCAGAGCGGCGACCGCAGCCCCGTCGAATGCGTCGGCACCGATTCCGTACACGGTGTCGGTGGGCATCACGACCAGGCGACCACCCTTGAGCGCACTGACCGCCGATGCGATCCCGATCGGCCGCTGGCCTGCGTCGGCGCAGTCGAATACCTCTGTCATGCGCGATCCCGCTCCGCTTCTCGCTCGCCCGTCATGCGCGATCCCGCTCCGCTTCTCGCTCGCCCGTCATGCTCTCTAGCCTGAACCCCTTCGCGTGGCCGTGACGAATCGGGGGCGACCGGCCAGGTCCCGACGCGACGTCACGTCGGTGAAGACGCCGGACTCCTCGAAGAGCGCGACGGTCAACGCCGCGGTGGTGTCGTCGTGTTCGACGGCAACGTGTCCACCTGGGCGGAGCAGCCTGGCCGCCAACGTGACGATCGGGCCGATGACCTGCATCCCGTCGGGTCCACCGAACAACGCATGGGCCGGATCGTGCTCAGCCACTTCGGGTTCCAGCACGGCGCCTTCGGGGATGTAGGGCGGGTTGGACACCACCAGGTCCACGGCACCGTCCCGGTCGCCGAGCAACCCAGGGATGGTCACGTCGGCCTCGATGAGTTCGACGTCGCGGCCTGCGCAGTTGCGCCGCGCGTAGGCCAGCGCCTCAGCGGAGTCCTCGACCGCGACCACGTGGGCGCCCGGCGTCGCGTCCGCGAGCACGACGGCCAGCGCCCCTGACCCGGTACACAGGTCGACGATCACGGGTGCTTGGGAAAGTCGTTGCCTCACAGCCCATTCCAGTAGCGACTCCGTTTCAGGGCGCGGAATGAACACGCCGGGGCCAACTTCGAGCAGGACCGGCCCGAAGGCAGCCGAAGCGGTCAAGTACTGCAACGGAATCCGGCGGGAGCGCGCGTCGACGATAGTGCGGTAATCGTCGTAGAAGTGCTCGTCGGGATCGTGGAACCGCAACCGCCCGCGGTCCACGCCCGCGGTGTGCGCGGCGAGTAGTTCGGCGTCGACCCGGGCGCTGTCGATTCCCGCATGTGCGAGCGTGCCGGCCGCCTTGTCGATGGCCCGCCGCAGCCGCGTCATGTTTCCTGCAGCCTGGCTTGCCTGTCCGCAGCGGCCAGCGCGTCGAACATCGGGTCGAGATCGCCGTCGAGAACCTGGTCGAGGTTGTGCGCCTTGAAGCCAATGCGGTGATCGGTGATCCGGTTCTCGGGATAGTTGTACGTGCGGATGCGTTCGCTGCGGTCGACGGTCCGGATCTGGCTGGCCCGGTCCGCCGAAGCGTCGGCCGATGCCTGCTCCTCGGCCAGCGCCTGTAACCGGGCGGCCAGCACCACCATCGCACGCGCCTTGTTCTGCAGCTGCGAACGCTCGTTCTGGCAGGTCACGACGATTCCGGTGGGCAAGTGGGTGATGCGGACCGCGGAGTCGGTGGTGTTGACGCCCTGGCCGCCCTTGCCCGATGAGCGGTACACGTCGACCCGGAGATCCGATTCGTCGATTTGCACCTCGGCTACGTCCTCGGGTTCCGGGTACACCAGCACGCCCGCGGCCGAGGTGTGCACGCGACCCTGCGACTCGGTGACCGGCACCCGCTGGACGCGGTGTACGCCACCTTCGAACTTCAGCCGCGACCAGACACCGTCAACGGCGTCACCCTTGCTGGCGATCGTCAGGGTGGCGTCCTTGTACCCGCCGAGGTCAGAGAAGGTCTCATCGAGCACGGTCACGTTCCAGCCGTGCCGCTCCGCGTACCGGATGTACATGCGGGCGAGATCCGCGGCGAACAACGCCGACTCCTCGCCGCCCTCACCAGACTTGACCTCCATGACGACGTCGTCGACGTCATGCGGATCGCGGGGCGCCAGCAGGTCGCTCAACTGCGTCTCGAGCTGTTCGACCAGTGCCTCCAACTCGGGTACCTCGGCGGCGAACGACGCATCCTCGGTGGCGAGCTCCCTGGCGGCTTCGAGGTCACCGCGCGCGCTTTCCAGTTTGCGGTGGGTGGAGACGATCGGTGCCAGCTGGGCGAATCGTCGGCCAACCTTGCGGGCCGCCCCCGCGTCGGCGTGCAATGCAGGATGGGAGAGCTGACGTTCGAGGTCGGCGTGTTCGGCTACGAGCGCGTCGACCCTCGTCGCGGCGTCGGTCCCCGCCATGGTGCCTCCTTCCTCAACGCTTCACCGTAAAACGCAATCGGCGCCCGGCCCCTGTCAGGAATGCGACAGGGCGGGCGCCGATCGGACAGCTACTTGTCGGTGGCAGCCTTCTCGCCGGTGGTGCGCTTTCCGTAGCGCTTCTCGAAGCGCGCGACACGGCCGCCGCTGTCGAGGATCTTCTGCTTGCCGGTGTAGAAGGGGTGGCACTGGGAGCAGACCTCGACCACGATGTGGCCGCTCTCCTTGGTGCTACGCGTCTGGAAGCTGTTTCCACAGCCACAGACCACGGTGGTCTCTACGTAGTTGGGGTGAATTCCCGATTTCATGTTGGTCCTCTTCAATCGTTGGCCGCCGGGTCGCCTGAAATACTGACCTGAGTCTTCAGGCGTGAACCGGAACCGAGGGGTCGACGGTCGATTATGCCAGGTCAGCCGTCAGAGTCATAAACGCGCGCACACGCAGCGCTATTCCGCGGTGCTCAGGTGGTCCATTGGGCGGAAAGCCGTCCCGTCGCGCTTCCACAGCACCCGACCCGCCGGATCGACACCGCGGGTGATCAACTCCCGCTTGAGAATCTTGTTGGTGGCCGTGCTCGGCAGGTCATCGGCGATCCATACGTAGCGCGGCCAGGCTTTTGGGGACATGTCTCGCTGAGCCGTGAGGAACCCCTCGAACTCCTCGGGGGTCAGTTCGGCGTCGTCGCGAAGCACGATCGCGGCCACCACCTGATCGCCGACGTACTCGTCGGGCACCGGATAGACTGCTACGCGACTGATCACGTTGAGCCGCAACAGAATCCGCTCGATGGGGGCGGTGGTCAGATTCTCTCCGTCGACCCGCATCCAGTCAGCCGTGCGACCCGCGAGATAGATCCATCCTTCGGCGTCCCGGTAGGCGAGGTCCCCTGACCAGTACATCCCGTCCCGCAGACGCTGGTCGGTGGCCCCTTGGTCGTTGTAGTACCCGCGGAACAGCCCGCTGCCGCTGGTGTTGACCAGCTCCCCCGTGGCGGCATGCCCATTGAGGAGTGCGCCGTTCTCGTCGAACTGCGCGACGGCGCACTCGACCACGGTTTCTGGGTCATAGATCGCCACACCTGGGAAGCCCTTGCCGATGGAATTCGGCGGACAGTCCTCGGGCCGGGTGATGATCACGGCGGTCTCCGTCGACCCGAAGCCGTCCCAGACCGCGCAGCCGAAGCGGCGGCCGAACTCCTCGATGTCGCGGTCGGCGGCCTCGTTTCCGAACGCGATCCGCAGCGGGTTGTCGCAGTCGTCGGGCTGCTCGGTCGTGGCCAGGATGTAGGCCAGCGGCTTGCCCACGTAGTTCATGTAGGTGGCCCCGTGCTTGCGGACGTCCGCCAGGAAGCGCGACGCGGAAAACGCGGCGGGGACCATGGCGGCGCCTGCACCAAGTGCCACGCTCCAGCCCGCGTACACGGCGTTCGAGTGGAACAACGGCATGGCCAGGTAGCACACGTCCGAGCCGTCGAGACCGTACCGCTCGACCAGGGCACTGCCCGCGAACAGCACCATCGCGTGCGGCACCTCGACTGCCTTGGGCTCACCGCTGGTGCCTGAGGTGAAGATCATCATGAACGTGTCGTCGGCCCCGACCTCGCGATGCGGTACCAGTGCGGACGCGGCAGCGACCCGGGCCGCCCAGTCGGCGGTGCTCGTGTCGAGCACGGTGACGCCGGGCATGTCCAAACCGTCGAGCAGGTGCCGGTGGTCGGGGTCGGTGAGCACGAGCTGGCAGTCGACGCGCGCGATGTCGCGGGCCAGCGCGTCCCCCCGGCGAGTGGTGTTGATGCCACACAGGACGTATCCACCCAGGCCCGCAGCCGCCAGCGCGGTCAGCATGTCCGGGGTGTTGCCCATGAGCACGCCGACGTGCAGCAGCCGCGACGGATCGGCCGCCTCGATGACGGCGGCAGCCTGCGCAGTCGCCGCGGCGATGTGTTCGCGCCAGGTCCACGACGCATCGCCGTGCTTGATGGCGACCGAGTCCAGGCTGGCGCGCGTCCGTAGCAGCTGCTGGAGTGTGTCTGCCATCGTTGGCTACCTCGGTCCTATCCCGTGAACAGAATTTAGAAAGTGTCTACCACCGACCTGCCACACGGTACCGTCTGGCAACAGGCAGAATGCATCCGTCCCACCCCGCCGCGCTGTGAAACGAACAGGAGTCCGCCGTTGACGAACGCCACTGCACCCCGGCCGGCATCCAAGAGCGTGCGGGACCGGCTCATCGACGCCGCCGAAGTATGCCTGCGCGCCAAGGGCATTCGGTCGACGACGGTGTCCGAGGTGGCCGAGGTGGCACGCGTCTCGAGGGGCTGGCTATATCGGCACTTCCCCGACAAGAACTCGCTGCTCGGTGCGGCGATCGTGCGACTCAACGACGCGTACTGGTCGGAATCGCACGCCATGCTCGAGCAGATCGACGGTTTGGACGAGCAGATCGCCGCTGGCATCCGGCACGGTCGCACGGCCTACGCGGATCCGGGTGCACTGCTGATGAAACTCCGCATGGACGAGCCAGAGGAATTCGCGGCATGCGCGGGCGCGGGCGTCCAAGGACTGGTGCCCGATCTCGGCGAGTTCTGGTCGCGCTACCTCGTCGCCGCCAAGGATCGCGGTGAGATCCACCCCGACGTGAACATCGCCGAAGCATCGGAATGGGTTGCCCGCGCCCTGCTTTCGCTGGCCACCGTGCCGGGCCAACAGCTCGATCCCACCGACCACGACGCCGTGCTCCTGCACGTCCGCCGCTACGTCATGCCGGGGCTGCGGGCCGATCCGGCGCTGGCCTGACCTTCCCGCTTTCGAGACGAAGATGGCCCCCAGCACGGCTGGGGGCCATCTCGGTTCGACTGCTAATCGACGTCCATGCCCTGCGGCGTGTTCTTGGAGACCTGCACCAGGAACTCGTAGTTGTTCTTCGTCTTGCGCAGTTGGCTCATCAGCAGGTCGATGGCCTGGTGCGAGTCCAGCCCCGACAGCACGCGGCGCAGCTTGTGCACGACCGCGAACTCGTCGGTGGACAGCAACAGCTCATCCTTGCGGGTGCCGGACGGGTTGACGTCCACCGCGGGGAACACGCGACGCTCCGCAATCTTGCGGTCGAGCTTGATCTCCGCGTTGCCGGTGCCCTTGAACTCCTCGAAGATGACCGTGTCACCGGTGGACCCGGTCTCGACCATGGCCGTGGCGATGATGGTCAGCGAGCCGCCGTCCTCGATGTTTCGCGCAGCACCGAGGAAGCGCTTCGGCGGGTACAGCGCCGTCGAGTCGACACCACCGGAGAGGATGCGGCCGGAGGCGGGCGACGCGTTGTTGTAGGCGCGTCCGAGTCGGGTGATGGAGTCGAGCAATACGACGACGTCCTTACCCTGCTCGACGAGACGCTTGGCGCGCTCGATCGCCAGCTCCGCGACCGCGGTGTGGTCTGACGGCGGACGGTCGAAGGTCGAGGCAATGACCTCACCCTTCACCGAGCGCTGCATGTCGGTGACCTCTTCAGGTCGTTCGTCGACCAGCACCACCATCAGGTGGCATTCCGGGTTGTTCGTGGTGATCGCGTTGGCGATGCTCTGCAGGATCATCGTCTTGCCCGCCTTGGGCGGCGAGACGATCAACGCACGCTGGCCCTTGCCGATCGGCATGATCAGGTCGATGACCCGCGTCGTGAGTCGGTCGGGCGTGGTCTCGAGACGCAGCCGCTGATTCGGGTAGAGGGGCGTGAGCTTGCCGAACTCGGGACGGTTCCTGGCATCGTCGACGGGACCACCGTTGACGGAGTCCAGCCGCACCAGCGGGTTGAACTTCTGCCGCGGGTTCTGGCCGCTGTTGCCGCCGCCACCGTCGCCCTCGCGGGCGACGCGGACGGCGCCGATGATGGCGTCGCCACGGCGCAGGCCGTTCTTGCGGACCATGTTCATGGACACGTAGACGTCGTTGGTGCCCGCGAGGTACCCGGAGGTGCGCACGAACGCGTAGTTGTCCAGCACGTCGAGGATGCCGGCGACCGGCTGGACGACGTCGTCTTCGCGCAGTTCGGCATCGCGGTCGTTGTTGCCGCCGCCTTGCGTGTCGCCGCGCTCACCGCGCCGCCTGCGGTCACGGAACCGGCGACCGCGCCTGCCCTGACGACCGTCACCGTCGTCGTCGTCATCGTTGTTGTTCGCGTTGTTCGCGTTGTTGCCGCGGTTGTTGTTGGCGTTGCCAGCGTTGTTGTTGCCGCCGCCGTCGTTGCCCTTGTTCTGACGCTCGTTAGTGCGTGGGCCGTCGGACTGGGCGGAGTCCTTCTTGTCGCCAGCGTTCTTGTCGCCGGCGTTCTTGTCGCCGCCCCTGTCCGCTTTGTCAGCGGACTTTTCCGCGGGGGCCTTCTGCTCGGTCGCAGCGTTCGCCTCGGGAGCCTTGTCCTGGGTCTTCTCCTGGACGGCCTGCTCGGCAGACTCCTTCGTCTCGACCGCGGCGGCTCCGGCGCCACGGGAAGCGCCGCGGCGTTCGCGCCGCGGAGGCGCGGCTTGCGCGGGGGCCTCAACGGCGGCGTCGGCAGAAGGTGCCGACTGGTCGGCGGCCGGCGCGGGCTCGGCGGCCGGTGGCGTGGCCTTGGCGGGTGCGCCGTTGGTCTCGCCGCGGTGCTCACGGATGGCGGCGATCAGTTCGCTCTTGCGCATGCCCGACGAGCCCTTGACACCGAGCTGACCCGCCAGCGCACGGAGGTCGGGCAGCACCATCGCCGTCAGCGAGGTCGGGCGGTCACCCGACGGGGACACGGTGGCCGCAGGCGCATCGGTAGTCGGCGCGGCGGCGGGCTTGTCCGCCGGCGCGGCCGAAACCGCTTCCGAGATTGGTGAATTCACGGGGTTCGACAGCTCGACGTCGTCGTTGCTGCCACTCGCCGTGATGAGGTCCGTATCAGTCACGGATTTCCTTTCTTTCCCTCACTGATCCGATTCTGCGAGGGTTCGTCGCATTCAGCTGATCCACTGGATGCCGGCTACTGAATGCCTTAGTCCCACCATTGCCTGTGCAACCATTGCTGATGCAACGGTGATCGCCGGGATTCGCCGCCGTGCGGAGAATCGTCATCCACGAGAAGGATTGGTAGTCGTCCTAGTGTAGGCGCAGGCACAGACGCTGCGATTGCTGGACGAGAGCGAGAATAACCCGCATCGTCGCTGGAAGCAAGAAACACGCATGATTCCCGTGTGACGCCTGTCAACTAGTCAGTCCCGGTTTTGATCTGGATGTCCCCGCCGACCGCGTGAACCGGCGCCCAGCGAACGTGCTGGCCGACCGACATCTCGCCGACGGAGAACCCGTGCGCGATGCCGTACTCAACGACTTCGGCCGGCAGTTCAGGCTTGGTACTGAATGCGAGAACCGCGGGCCCAGCCCCTGATAACACCGCTGCCACGCCACAACGGCGCAGGAGATCGAGATATTCCGCAGAGGCGGGCATCGCCGCCGCGCGCTGCGGTTGGTGCAGGCGGTCCTCGGTGGCTGCCATCAGCAGATCAGGGCGTTCGGTGAGGGCCACCACCATCAGTGCCGCCCTACTCAGGTTGAACCGCGCGTCGGCGTGGCTGACCCGACTGGGAAGCACCGCCCGCGTCTCCGCGGTCGACGAACGCACCTGCGGAATGCCGGGGAACAGGTGGATGTCCGGGTGCAGCCGCAACGACGCGGCGGCGTACTGCGGTATCGGCCCCTCACCTTCGGTCCACGACACCACCGTGCCGCCGAGTACGGCCGCCGAGGCATTGTCCGGATGCCCTTCGAACTCCGATGCCAGCTGGACCAGATCGTCGTCGGACATCGGGGGCGAATCCGATTGTGCAACAAGGCCATTGGCCGCCGCGAGGCCGCCGACCACGGCTGCGGCGGATGAGCCGAGTCCGCGCGAATGCGGAATTGCGTTGCGGGATCGGACGATCAATCCCTTGGCGCTTACGCCCGCCGTCTGCAGACCGTGCTCGATGGCGCGCACCACCAGGTGGGTGGAATCCAGCGGAACCTGCCCTGCGCCTTCCCCCTCGACATCGATGTCGAGGCCGGATTCGGTTGTCTCGACATAGATTTCGTCGTACAGGCTCAAGGCCAGGCCGAGACTGTCGAAGCCAGGCCCGAGATTTGCACTCGACGCGGCCACGACGGAGGTGGCCGCCAGCCCAACGGGGAGGATCTGCATCACCAACGCATTACTCCGCTAGACCAACCCGAGTTCGGCGGCGACGGCGATGGGGTCAACGGCGATGGCCGTGACGGGAGGGAGTTCTTTGAGGGCCGTGTCCGGGTCCTTCAATCCGTTGCCCGTGACCGTGCACACCACGGTAGAGCCCTTCTTCACCCAGCCATCGTCGATGGACTTGAGCAGGCCCGCGATACTCGCCGCGGACGCGGGCTCGACGAATACGCCTTCAGAACGGGCGACGAGGTGGTAGGCGGCGAGGATCTCCTCGTCGGTGGCGGCGAGGAAGCGGCCATTGGACTGCTGCTGCGCCTCCACTGCCGAGTTCCACGACGCCGGTGAGCCGATCCGGATGGCGGTGGCAATGGTCTCGGGTTTGATGACCGGCTCCCCCAACACCAACGGAGCCGCGCCAGCAGCCTGGGTGCCGAGCATGCGGGGCAGCTTCTCGACAAGCCCGTCGCGGTGATACTCGGTGTAGCCCTTCCAGTACGCGGTGATGTTGCCCGCGTTGCCGACCGGCAGAGCGTGAATGTCGGGGGCCTCCCCGAGAGCGTCGACGATTTCGAACGCCGCGGTCTTCTGACCCTCGATCCGGTACGGATTGACCGAGTTGACCAGCGAGACGGTCGGGAAGTCCGCGGTCAACTTGCGGGCCAGCTCCAGACAGTCATCGAAGTTCCCGTCGATCTGAATGATCTTGGCGCCGTGCATGACCGCCTGTGCGAGTTTGCCCATCGCGATCTTGCCCTGCGGGATGAGCACCGCGCAGGTGATGCCCGCCCGCGCGGCATAGGCCGCTGCCGAGGCCGACGTGTTACCCGTCGACGCGCACAACACCGCTTTCTGGCCACGGGCGACCGCCTCGGTGACGGCCATCGTCATGCCACGGTCCTTGAACGAGCCGGTGGGATTGAGTCCTTCGACCTTCAGGTACACCGTGCAGCCGGTCTGTTCGGAGAGCCGCTTGGCGTCGATGAGCGGCGTGCCGCCCTCCAGCAACGTGATCGGAGTCCAGCCGTCCTCGACGGGCAGCCTGTCGCGATAGGCGGCGATCAGACCGGGCCATGGTTGGTGCACGGCCGTGCGGGCGGGGCTCATTCGGCGGTTCCCTCCAGTCGCAGCACGCTGTTGATGTTCTGGACGACGTCAAGATCGGCAAGCGCGTCAACCGTTTCCGACAGCGCCGCGTCGGTGGCCCGGTGGGTGACCACGACGATGCGGGCACCGCACCGTTGACCACCCTCGTCGACCATGCCCTCCTGCCGCACCTCGGCGATGCTGACCTCGCGCTTGCCGAACTCAGCGGAGACGGCGGACAGTACGCCGGGGCGGTCTGCCACGTTCATGCTCACGTAGTACCGCGTCGGGATGAACCCGATCGGCGCGATCGGCAGCTGAGCGTACTTTGACTCGCGCGGGCCACGCCCACCCTGCACCCGGTTGCGGGCCGCCATGACCAGGTCACCCATCACCGCAGAAGCCGTCGGCGCGCCACCGGCGCCCTGCCCGTAGAACATCAGCCGACCGGCGGCCTCGGCCTCGACGACGACCGCGTTGAACGCACCGGTGACCGATGCCAACGGGTGCTCGAGTGGCACCAGGGCCGGATACACACGTGCCGAAACACGTTCCTGTCCTTCATCGTTCACGATGCGCTCGCATATCGCGAGAAGCTTGATGGTGCAGCCGAGCGCCTTGGCCGATGCGAAGTCGTCCGAGCTGACCTTGGTGATGCCTTCGCGATACACGTCGTCGGCGGTCACCCGGGTGTGGAACGCGATCGACGCCAGGATCGCGGCCTTCGCCGCGGCGTCGAACCCCTCGACGTCTGCCGTCGGATCCGCCTCCGCGTATCCGAGTGCGCTCGCGTCCGCCAGTGCCGACGCATAATCCGCGCCAGTCTCGTCCATCGCCGAGAGGATGTAGTTCGTGGTGCCGTTGACGATCCCCGCCACGCGCAGCACCGTGTCGCCGGCCAGCGACTGGGTCAGCGGCCGGATGACCGGGATCGCACCCGCCACCGCAGCCTCGAAGTACAGGTCGGCATGGGCGCTTTCGGCCGCCTGTGCCAGCTCGCCGGTCGACTGGGCCATCAATGCCTTGTTCGCGGTGACGACCGACTTGCCGCGCTCCAACGCGGCGAGGATCGCCTTGCGCGCCGGCTCGATCGGGCCCATCAGCTCCACCACGATGTCGACGTCGTCACGGGACACCAGCGCGTCGATGTCGTCGGTCAGCATGTCGACCGGCACGCCACGGTCGGCGGCCACTCGTCGGACCCCGACGCCACGCAGCACCAGCGGCGCACCGATTCTGGCCGCGAGGTCGGGAGCGCTCTGCTCGATGATCCGAACGACCTCGCTGCCGACGTTGCCGAATCCCAAAACCGCCACACCGATCGGCTTTTCATTTTCAACCATTATTCGGTCACCTCCAGGCTCAAAAGGTCGTCCACCGTCTCGCGGCGCAGAATCAGGCGCGACACTCCGTCGCGCACGGCCACCACTGCGGGACGGCCGAGCAGGTTGTACCGGCTCGACATGGAATAGCAGTACGCACCGGTCGCGGCGACCCCGATCAGATCGCCCGGCGCGACATCATCGGACACCCAGGTGTCACGGACGACGATGTCGCCACTCTCGCAGTGCTTTCCGACGATGCGCGCCAGTGCGGGCGCTCCATCACTCACACGTGACACCAGGCGGGCGTCGTACTCGGCCGCGTAGAGCGAGGTCCTGATGTTGTCGCTCATCCCACCGTCGACGCTGACGTACCGGCGGTGCGCCGTCTGGCTGACCGCGACGTCCTTCACCGTCCCCACCTCGTACAGGGTGATGGTGCCGGGGCCCGCAATGGCGCGACCGGGCTCGACGACGAGCTTCGGCGCAGGCAGCCCGACGGCGGCGGATTCATTGACGACGATGGCACCGATCTTGGCCGCGAGATCCTCCACCGGAGGCGGGTCGTCTTGCGGCAGATAGGAGATGCCGAGCCCGCCACCGAGGTCGACGATCGACATCTGCGCGGTCTTCTCCACGCCGAACTCGGCGACCACGTCGCGAAGCAACCCGATGACGCGGTGGGCGGCGAGTTCGAAGCCCGCGACGTCGAAGATCTGCGAGCCGATGTGGCTGTGCAGGCCGACGAGGCGAAGGTGGTCGGCGGCGAACACTCGGCGAACCGCGTCCATGGCTGCGCCACTGGCCAACGAGAGACCGAACTTCTGGTCCTCGTGCGCGGTGGAGATGAACTCGTGCGTGTGCGCTTCGACGCCGACCGTGACGCGCACCAGCACGTCCTGAAGGACACCCGCCTCACCGGCGATGGCGTCGAGCCGGTCGATTTCGGTCATCGAGTCGAGCACGACGTGGCCGACGCGCGCCTTCACCGCCATCGCAAGCTCGGCGACCGATTTGTTGTTGCCGTGCAGCGCAATCCGCTCGGGAGGAAAGTTCGCGTTCAGCGCGACGGCGAGTTCGCCTCCACTGCAGACGTCGAGCGACAGCCCCTCTTCGTCGATCCAGCGCGCGATCTCACTGCACAGAAACGCCTTGGCGGCGTACCGGACGTGCTCACCGCCACCGAAGGCGGCGGAGATGTCGCGGCAGCGGGACCGGAAGTCGTCCTCGTCGATGACGAACAACGGGGTGCCGTAATCCGCGGCCAGTTGCGTGACGCGAACTCCGGCAATCGAAACCTCGCCGTCGGCACCGCGGACGGCGTTGCGCGGCCACACGTTCGGGGCCAGCGCGAGCATCTCGCCCGTCGTCCGCGGGCAGGCCGGCGCGCTACCGTGACGGGTGTCCTCGGCGTGGCGGGGACCAGCGGGATGGGCCATCACATGCGCTCCGGCGCACTGACGCCCAAGATCTCGAGGCCGTTGGCGATCACCTGGCGGGTGGCCTGGCACAGTGCCAGCCGCGCCGCATGCAGGTCAGTCGGATCTTCGTCACCCTGCGGCAGCACCCGGCAGGAGTCGTAGAACCGATGGTAGTCGCCGGCCAGATCCTCGAGATAACGGCACACCCGGTGCGGTTCCCGAAGTGAGGCAGCGGTTTTCAGCACCCTGGGGAAGTCGCCGATGGTGCGCATCAGCGTGCCCTCCCGGTCATGGTCGAGAAGCTCGAGATGCGCGGTGTCGCCGACGATGCCGAGCTGCGCTGCGCTACGGGCCAACGCCGACAGCCGCGCGTGCGCGTACTGCACGTAGTAGACCGGGTTCTCACTCGACGCGCTGGACCAGAGGGCGAGGTCGATGTCGATCGGACTGTCGACGGAGCTGCGGATCAGCACGTACCGCGCGGCGTCCACACCGATCGCGTCGACGAGGTCGTCGAGGGTGATGACGGTGCCCGCGCGCTTGCTCATCCGCATCGGCTGGCCGTCGCGCACCAGGTTGACCATCTGACCGATCAGCACCTCGACCGTGTCGGGATCGTCGCCGAGCGCAGCCGCAGCGGCCTTGAGTCGCGCGATGTAGCCGTGGTGGTCGGCGCCGAGCATGTAGATGCACAGGTCGAACCCGCGCTGGCGCTTGTCCAGGTAGTACGCGAGATCGCCCGCGATGTAAGCCGGGTTGCCGTCGCTCTTGATGACGACGCGATCCTTGTCGTCACCGAATTCGGTGGTGCGCAACCACGTTGCGCCGTCCTTCTCGTAGATGTTGCCGGTCTCGCGCAGTTTGGCGATGGCCTGATCCACCCGGCCGGACGTGTGCATCGAGTCTTCGTGCGTATAGATGTCGAAGTCGGTGCCGAAGTCGTGCAGCGACTGCTTGATGTGGGTGAACATGAGGTCGACGCCGATGGACCGGAACGTCTCCAGCTGCTGCTCGGCCGACTGGGCCAGCACGTCGGGCGCGGCGGCCAACACCTGCTGGGCGATCTCGGCAATGTAGCTACCCGCGTAGCCGTCCTCGGGCGTCGGCTCGCCTTTCGCCGATGCGATGAGTGAGTGGGCGAACCGGTCGATCTGCGTGCCGTGATCGTTGAAGTAGTACTCCCTGACGACTTCGGCGCCCTGAGTCGAGAGCAGACGACCCAAGGCATCGCCGACAGCAGCCCACCGGGTTCCACCGATGTGGATCGGGCCGGTCGGGTTGGCGGAGACGAACTCGAGATTGATCTTCTCGCCTTCGAGCTCGGCGGAGCCGCCATAGGACGTGCCCGCGTCGATGACGTTGTCCACGACGACGCCCTGGGCCGAGGCCTCGATGCGGAGATTGACGAAGCCGGGCCCTGCGACGTCGGCCCCGGCGATGCCCGCGGTGCCCTCCAGCGCCGTTGCGAGCCATCCGGCCAGCTCACGCGGGTTGACGCCGACCTTCTTGGCCAGTTGCAGCGCCAGGTTGGTCGCGTAGTCGCCGTGCTCCGGGTTGCGCGGTCGTTCGACGGTGACCGTCTCGGGAATGGCGGCGGCGTCGAGCCCGTGCTCGGCCAGTACCGCGGCAGCGGTGTTCTTGAGCAGCTCGGCCAGATCGGCTGGGGTCACGGGGAACCATCCTATGGTCTGAGGTGGTCACCGCCCGAATCCTTTCCGGTGGGCAGGAGCGGAGCGAGCGGGGGAATGTCCGAGCGGGCGCACGACCACCCGGGACGCAATCGGGGGCGCCGGGATGCGTTAGGCTGTCCACGCCCAATGGCGCAGCGAATGATGGTTTCTGCGCCCCCGTAGCTCAGGGGATAGAGCGTCTGCCTCCGGAGCAGAAGGCCGCAGGTTCGAATCCTGCCGGGGGCACCACCCTGACCTGCGAAAGCAAGTCTTTTGGCCCGTTTCGGGTGAACGTCCGATGTCTCCCGCGGTCGCAGTATTTGCTGGCCGTCCCTGACCGGCGGCCGCATGAATCCGGCGCCGGCCCCTCCTCAGGTTGACCAGTGGATACTGACGTGCCCAGTCGACCATTTGCTGACCGCCCTGGCTGATGTCGCCACCAAAATTGTCGAGTTGCATCACATCCTCATCGGACCGGATGGGAGGTGCGCTGCGTTGGTGTCCTCCCACCATTGGGCGCCGTCGACATAAGTGGCAATCCGCTGGGGGCTCCACTCGACAGCCCAGCTATGCCACTGCGTGGCGTCCGTCCAAATATGGCCCGCGTCTTGCTTGGATCCGAAATGCACGAAGGCGTCGACCCGCTGCCGCGTGGGATCAGGAATCTCCATGAAGTCGACTTCGCCACCACCTGGCCGATTCGGCCCCAGCAACATCATTGATGCAGAACCCGATCACGTCATCCATCCGATCAGCACCAATACGGCGCGTCCCCACACCGCCGTTGCAAGGCCTGCGCGCAGGGCGTTGGCGGGCTAGCCGAGCGATGCGGTTCTGCGGATGGTAGCCCTGCGGACATCCTCGCCGGACTGACTTGCGAATGAAGCACTGGTGGACGTCAATAGGGCTCGCTGCCGGCAGAAATGCGAAACACGCTGCGCTCGAGGGCTAATCAGCGACGAGGGTCCCGAAACCGTTCGTGAAGGGCCGCACCGCCACATTGCTTCGAGTTTCGGGTCGCTGGCGCTTGGTCACCGCGGCACGCGGATCTCGAAGCTCGCGGGCCACACCTTGCCGGAAATCAGCTGGCCGCGCGCAATAGCCGGCCGGTCGTGGTTCGCGCCTGCGTCGACGACGGCCCCAGCACCGTCCCAGTCCGCGATGGCGCCCCGTACTGAACGCGGTCTTGCAATTTCAGCAAATCCACAACTCAACCAGGTGAGGAACTTTGGCCCTGTTGCCTAGAACGAAGTTTGATGCAACGTCGGCATGCGGCCCACCGCCCTTCAGCATCATGTGCGCAATTCACATGGGTGTTTGTTCTTTCAGAAGGTAAATCACATGATCTTGATATCGGGACGCAACATTTTGCAGTTGACCCGTTAGCTTCGCCCACGGCTCACAAGTGGTACCTTCTAGCAATCACCATTGCCGGTACAGGGTGAAGGTATGTTTTTTGGCTGGAGGTTCGTCATGGCATTGCTCCCCCTGACGGCCGATGCGGATGTCGACAGTGCGTTGCCCGGGAAGGTGCGCGCCGCAGGCCACCTTCTCCCACGCGGGCTGCGCGCTGCGGTACGTAGGGGTGCGTTCCTCCGCCGAACGGTCATGCAAACGCCGCTGGTCAGCCACGTGAGCGATCGTCGGTACGACACCCGACGAGCCCGCCATGCGCGCAACCTGCCCGAGATGGCGCCTGCCCAGTGCACCGTCCTCGCCGAGTTGAGAGATGCCGGTGTCGCGGTCCGCCCTGCGGAGCTGCCTGCCGGGGTCGTGGCGTCGGCCGACGGATTCGTCGACCTGCTCCGTGGCAAGGACGTCGACGAACCCTGTGTGAAGGCGACACCACGGGAGCTTGCCCTCGATCCGACGCTGTTCGCGTGGGGGCTGTCCGATCACATGCTGGATCTGGCCGAGTGCCACATCGGATTACCGGTGCGCTACCTGGGCGTCGAGGTCAAGCGCGAAATGGTCGCGCCCGCGGAAGGGCGTAACCACGAGGCGGTCCGCCGCTGGCACCTCGACCACGAGGACCGCCGGATCCTCAAGGTCATCGTGTACCTCAGCGACGTCGACGCTGGTGCGGGGCCCTTCGGATACGTCCACCAGTCCAACAGCGGCGCAATTCTCGATTCGACGAGGGGTCGCAATCTGGAGGGCGTGTCCGACGACAAGATGCAGACCGTGGTGCCCCAGCGCGAGTGGAGGCAGGTCACCGGACCGCGGATGACCGCCATCCACGTCGACACCGGCCAGGTCTTCCATCGAGTCTTTCCGCCGTCGGATTCGGACCGGTACTCGGTGACCTTCGCGTACTCCAGCAGGACCCCGTACTACGTGTACTCACGCCTCATGCTGCCTCGTCGGGCGGTGCGGCAACTGCGGGAACAACTTTCGCAGCGGCAGTGGGATTCTCTGTGCATGGGTCGCGGTCGGCGGCCCCACCTCGGCTGAGGCGCGGCGCGCTACACGAATTCCTTGGCGACGTCGGCGACTCGCCGTAGTTGGTCGATGTTCGAGCTCGTCGGGATGAGGTGTACCTCGTCGGTGCCGATGGCTTCGAACCCTCGCAGCACGGCGAGTAGATCGTCGTCATTGCCTGCCCACCCGGTCGTGGGCGCCATCGCATCGACGAACTCGGCGGGAATCCAATTCATGTAGCGACGCAGGTGGCGGTGCACCTGAGCGCGCGGCTCGTCGCCGTCACCGATGGCGAACCAGAACGACGTGGCCAGGTGCGGCGTCGGCTTGCCCGCGTCACGCCACGCGGTACGGGCCACGTCGAACAGCTCGTTCTGCTTGGCGACGTCGAGGTCGAGGGTGGTCCCCGCCATCCCGTCCGCCCATTGCGCGGCGCTGCGGACCGTCTTGGGTCCGATGGTGCCGACCATCAACGAGGGGCCTCCCGACTGCACCGGCGAGGGTCCCACGGGAAGGACGGACTCGGTGATCTTCTCGCCGGCCCACACCCGCTTCATGACAGCGACGCGCTC
>JAOPWT010000363.1 GCA_025965555.1 Mycobacterium sp. | reverse complement strand
TGGTACGTGCGTCTGAGTGCCGCGATGCCGTCGGCGGCGGCGCGCCGCGCGGCGTCGGTGCTGCCGCCGAGCACGGCGGCGACGTCGGCGTAGGGCAGGCCGGCCAGGTAGTGGTAGGCCACGGCCTGCTTCTGCTTGTCGGGTAGGCGGGCGAGTGCGTCGGCGAGGTCGTCGTCACGGTCGACGGCCTGTGGGCCAACGGTCTCGGGCAGCTCATCGGTCGGGACCGCGCGGCGTGCGCCGGCGCGGGTGACGTCGATGGCCTTGCGGTGCGCGATCGTCACCAGCCAGGCCTCGACGTTCGCGTCGGCGGGCAGGTCCGGGTAGGACGTCATCGCCGCCAGGAAGGTTTCGGACCATGCATCGTCGGCGTCGTTCGGACCGACGACAGCGCGGCAGACCCGCAGCACCGCAGGCCCGTGGTCCACGACGACGGCTTCGAACGCCCGCTTGCCCGTCACGCTCCCCATAGTGTCGGAGTGCCTGCGACGTGCTCGTGTTCGAGGTCCAACAGCAGCCGTTTACGGGTGACCCCACCCGCGTATCCGGTCAGCTTGCCGTTTCGGCCTACCACCCGGTGACACGGCACGACGATCGACAGCGGATTGCGACCCACCATCGCCCCGACCTGCTGCGCGGTCACTCCCCCGCCGAGCCGGGCGGCGAGGTCACCGTAGGTGCTCGTCGCGCCGTACGGAATCTGCGCCACCAGGCTCCAGACCGCCAGCTGAAGCGGGTCTCCGACGGGCGCCAGGGCAAGGTCGAAGTGTCGGCGGTCCCCAGCCAGGTAGTCGGTCAGCTGTCGGGTCACCTGGTCGAATCCTCCGTCAAGACGCGGACCGAAGGACGCCGGATTTGGCAGGTACCAGTGGTGCGGGAAGTACAAACCCCGCAGCCCGGCTTCATCGCAGACCAGGGTGAGGTTCCCCAGGCTGGTCTCGACGACGGTGTGCCACGTGTCCGGCCGGGATTGATCATTCGGCATGGTGTCCTCCTCGGTAGGCGTCTCATAGGGAAGACGTCCGCCGCCGCCCGGACGTGAGATCAGCTGGCGGTGTTTGCGCTCACTGCGCACAAATGAAGCGGTCGACTACGCCGCGGCATACGGCGATCCGTTCGATCGGACCGTAGTCTGTCCTCGAACTGACGTCCGTGACTGGCTTCTGCCTGGGTCGGTACTGAGATTCAGCTGAAATGCCCACGTGCGTCGATGGTGAAGAAAAATGTGCGTTTCGTCCAGAATGCGGGCGGGAACAAGCTGCGCATCGTTCGCGTTGTCGTGACGCCGGCACCGCACTCGAAAGGACAAAGATGGCCACTGATTACGACGCCCCACGCCAGAAGGAAAGCGACGACGTCGCTGACGAATCGCTCGAGCAGTTGGCCGGACGCCGCAACGACGCCGCCACCGCAGTGCTCGACGTCGACGACGGCGAAGAACTCGAGGACTTCGAGCTGCCTGGAGCAGACCTTTCCGGTGAGGAGTTCACCGTCCGGGTCGTGCCAAAGCAGCGGGACGAGTTCACCTGCTCGAGTTGCTTCCTGGTTCAGCACAGCCACCGCCTGGCAAGGCAGGTCGGCGACCGCATGATCTGCGCCGACTGCGCCTGATACAGCCCTTCTAGGCGCCGCGCTCCACGGGCAGCAGCCCGCGGTCGACGGCGGCAACCAACGCGGCATGGTCGGCTTCGGTCTGGTCGGCATAGCGCCTGGCGAATGTGCACAACGCCTGGTCGACCTTGTCTGAGCTGCCCATGTACCCCGCGATCATCGACGCACCACTGGTCCGGGCATGTCCCTTGGCCAGCAGTTGTCCCACCACTCCCGCATAGTCGGTGAGGGCGGCTGCGTCCATCGAGTCCAGCGGAATGCGTCCCTTCATGTTCCGAAACTGCCGGACGTAGTACTGCAGTCCGTCCATCGTGGTCCAGCCGAGCAGCGGGTCGCTGACCGTCTGCAGCGACTGCTGATATTCGACGACCCGCTGACCCTGGTGTGCGTGCCACGCCGAGTCACCGTGTACGTAGCGGCCCAGGACCGACCGTCGGGCCTGCTTGAGCTGGAGGAACACCACGTCCTCGGCCGAGGATCCCTCCAACAGCGCCACGTAGGCGCGCAGGCCCACGCTGCCGACCCCGACCACCTTGTGCGCCACGTCGACCAGCGTGTAGCCGCCGAGCACACGGCGCCAATACGGCGGCAGGGTTTTCAGGTAGTCGTCGAGCGCCTCGGCCAGCATCTCCGCCTCGCGCGGCTCGGGCCGGGTGATCAACGGCGGTTCCTCGACGATCTTCCGCATGCCGTCCACCTCGTGGGTGAAACGGGGCAGCGCGCGGTCTCCGGTGCGATGGCGCGCCCGCTCAGCCGATCGCGCCACCTGTTCCTGCAGCGGCCCCGCCGTTTGGGCGGCCAGTCGGTCGACGTCCAGCCGCTCGAACGACCGGGTGAACAGCGGCAGGTCGGCCAGCCGTCGCAACTCCTGGCGATAGGAGGCGACACAGGAGAGTACCGATGCGCCGCACTGCCTTTCGGACATCCCGTTGTGCCGTCCCGCTACCCAGATGCTCGCCACCAATCGGCGAAGGTCCCATTCCCAGCCACCGGGATGAGCCTCGTCGAAGTCGTTGAGGTCGATCACCAGGTCCCGCTCCGGCGACGCGTAGAACCCGAAGTTGCCAAGGTGTGAATCGCCACAGACCACCGGGGTGATGCCGGTGGACGGCAATTGCGCGACGTCCTCCGCCATCACCACCGCCGTGCCGCGCAGAAATCCGTACGGCGAATCGACCATCCGGCCCACCCGGACCGGAATCAAACGCTCGACTCTTCCCCGGTGACTGGCGTTGATCAGGTCGACGGGGTCGGGCCGGCTCACCAGTGCCGTCCAGTCGGCCAACGAACTGCGCGGCACTCGCTTGCGCAGACCCTTACCCATGGCGTAGCGCTCGGCACGGGTCACCGGTCGCTGGCGCAGGGATCGATACGTGTCGCCGTCGGCCTCCGCGAGGACGATGTGCCCGTTGGTCGCCGCACTGCCGTCCATGAGTCGCGATGTTACGACCGTTACGCGCCCCGAGCAGTGGAGATGACGAGACGCCCACCGCGGCCGCCAGCCCGTAGGCTCGGACCCGGCTATGGACGATGACGTTTTGGTGCTGCCCAGCGGTCGGTTCCGAGTCCGCCGCGACGGCAGATTGATTCGCGCGCTCGGACTGCGGTACGCCTCGGCGCGCCGCTTCCAACCGTGCGTGCCGGTCCCGGTGACGGACGACGCCGTCATCGACGCGACAGAACGCGGCCCTGCGTGTCCGCAACTTGCCTCGCGTCTCGAATTCGTCGTCGGACCGCTGATGGCCGGGCTGACGCAGAACGAGGACTGCCTCGTGTTGTCCGTCATCGCTCCCCTGCCGGACGAGGCGGCCGTCAGGCCGGTAATGGTGTTCTTCCACGGCGGAGCGTTCGTGACGGGTAGCGGCCAGGCGCCTGCCTACGACATGGCGGCCATGGCCGACGAAGGCGATGTCGTCACGGTCACGGTGAACTACCGCCTCGGCATCTTCGGGTATCTCGCCATCGACGACGTGTCGCCCGCCAATCTGGGCCTCCTCGATCAGATTGCCGCGCTGCGATGGGTGAAGGAGAACATCGGCGGCTTCGGCGGCGACCCGACCAATGTGACGATCTTCGGCCAGTC
>JAOPWT010000326.1 GCA_025965555.1 Mycobacterium sp. | reverse complement strand
CGCCGCCCGGCGCTTCCAGAACGAGGTCGAGGTCGGCATGGTCGGCATCAACGTGCCCATCCCCGTGCCGACCGCCTACTACAGTTTCGGGGGTTGGAAGAGCTCGCTGTTCGGCGACACCCACGCTCACGGCACCGAAGGCGTGCACTTCTTCACCCGTGGCAAGGTTGTCACCACACGCTGGCTCGACCCGAGCCACGGTGGGATCAATCTCGGGTTCCCGCAGAACAGCTGAGGTCAGCAGAAGACAAGGAAGACTTTGAACATGACGACTTTCGACACCGCCCTGCCCAGCGGCCAGGACCTCGCAACCGCGAAGGCCGAAGGTGCGCGCGCCTACGAGCTCGACCGCAAGCACGTCTTCCACTCTTGGTCGGCGCAGGCGCAGATCACGCCGATGACCATCGTGGCGGCCGACGGCTCCTACGTGTGGGACGGCGACGGCAACAAGCTGCTCGACTTCTCCTCACAGCTGGTGTTCACCAACATCGGGCATCAGCACCCGAAAGTCGTTGCAGCCATTGCCGACCAGGCGGCGAAGTTGTGCACGGTCGCTCCTCAGCACGTCAACGCCGCGCGGTCCGAGGCGGCCCGGCTGATCGCCGAGCGCACGCCGGGTGACCTCAACCACGTCTTCTTCACCAACGGCGGCGCCGACGCCGTCGAGCACGCCGTCCGCATGGCGCGGCTGCACACCGGCCGCTACAAGGTGCTGTCGCGCTACCGCTCCTACCACGGTGGTACCGATACCGCGATCAACCTGACGGGCGATCCGCGCCGCTACCCCAACGACTACGCCAGCAGCGGCGTCGTGCACTTCAACGGTCCGTTCCTGTACCGCTCGTCCTTCCACGCCGAGAACGAGCAGCAGGAAAGCGAGCGCGCGCTCGAGTACCTCGAGCGGCTGATCCAGCACGAGGGTGCCACGTCGTTCGCGGCGATCATCCTCGAGTCGGTGCCCGGCACCGCGGGCATCATGGTCCCGCCCCCCGGATACCTGGCGGGCGTCCGCGAGATCTGTGACAAGTACGGCATCGTGTTCATCGCCGACGAGGTGATGGCCGGCTTCGGTCGGACCGGAAAGTGGTTCGCCATCCAGCATTTCGACGTCGTTCCCGATCTGATGACCTTCGCCAAGGGCGTCACCTCCGGCTACGTCCCGCTGGGCGGCGTCGCGATCAGCGATGCGATCTACTCGACGTTCACCGACCGCGCCTACCCAGGCGGGCTGACCTATTCCGGTCACCCGCTGGCGTGTGCCGCCGCCGTCGCGACGATCAACGCGATGGAGGACGAGGGCATGGTCGCCAACGCCGCGCGGATCGGCTCCGAGGTTCTCGGCCCTGGCCTTGCCGATCTCGCCGCCCGGCATCCGTCAGTCGGTGAGGTTCGTGGGCTCGGTGTGTTCCATGCGATCGAACTGGTCTCGAACCCCAAGACCCGTGAACCGCTGGCACCGTACGGCGGTTCCAGCCCCGCGATGAATGCGGTGATCGCCGCATGCAAGTCCGGCGGCCTGCTGCCGTTCGCCAACTTCAACCGGATCCACGCGGTACCCGCGTGCAACATCACCGACGCCGAGGTCGCCGAGGGACTCAAGATCCTCGACGCCGCGCTGACGGTGGCCGACGGCTACGTGATCTGAGGTTGGTAGGTCGCCCCGATGGGGGCGCCGAGGACGGCTAACGCTAGCGGTCTGCGTGCCGCGCAGTGATCGCTTCGATGACCTCGGTGGTGCTGACCACCGCGGCATAGTTCGGCATGGTGACCTCGAGCGCGGCGCGCATCTCGCGCTCCGAATAGCTCGCGGTCGCATCGCTCACCACCGTGACGTCGTATCCGAGTTCGGCGCCGTACCGGACGGTGGACTCGACGCAGGTGTGAGTGATGAGGCCGATCACGATGAGCTTGTGAATGCCGTGCTTCTTGAGCTGCAGATCGAGATCCGTATTGGCGAAACCGCTTGAGCACCAATGCTCTTGGGCAACGATCTCGCCAGCCTGCGGTACGAGAGCCGGGTGCACCTCACCGCCCCAGGTTCCTTCTTCGAAGGTCTTGCGGCCCCATGCCGCCTTCTGGATCGGTGCCACGTATTTCCAAGTTTCGTAGTCCCCGGGACGATACCTTGCCGCCCTCGGAGATGAAGTCGTTGTACGGATCGATCACCAAGAGCCCGGTGAGGTCCCCATCGAAGGTCATGCCCACAGTCTCCCTCGTTCACGCGGCGACGTTGAGCATTCCGATGCCATGACGGACCGACGAGATTTGGGTACCCGGTGACCATGACGACGGCGACTGAGTACGACCTGATCGTGATCGGATCGGGCCCTGGCGGGCAGAAGGCGGCCGTGGCCGCCGCGAAACTCGGGAAGAAGGTCGCCGTCGTCGAACACGGTCACATGCTCGGCGGTGTGTGCGTCAACACCGGCACCATCCCGTCGAAGACGCTGCGGGAAGCGGTGATGTACCTGACCGGGATGAATCAGCGCGAACTGTACGGCGCGAGCTATCGGGTCAAGCAGAAGATCACCCCCGCCGATCTGCAGGAGCGCACGTCGCACGTCGTCAAGCGGGAGATCGACGTCATCCGGGACCAACTCGTCCGCAATCACGTCGACCTGTACATCGGCCACGGCAGTTTCGTCGACGCCCACACCATCAACGTGGAGGGCCTCGACGAGGCCGAACATCGCACGCTGACAGGTGAATTCATCGTCATCGCGACCGGGACGACGCCACGTCGACCCGACGGTGTCGACTTCGACGCCGAGCGTGTGCTCGACTCGGACGAGATCGTCAACCTGAGCTTCATCCCCACCTCGATGATCGTCGTCGGAGCAGGCGTCATCGGCATCGAATACGCCTCGATCTTCGCTGCGCTCGGCAGCAAGGTGACGGTGGTCGAGAAGCGCGAAACCATGCTCGACTTCTGCGATCCCGAGGTCGTCGAAGCGCTGCGCTTCCACCTGCGGGACTCCGCCGTCACGTTCCGGTTCGGCGAGGAGGTGACCACGGTCGACGTCTCACCGACCGGCACGCTGACGACCCTGGCGAGCGGTAAGCAGATCGCGGCCGACGCCGTCATGTACTCGGCCGGCAGAATTGGGCGAACCGACGGCCTCGACCTCGACGCGGCCGGCCTCGCCACGGACGATCGCGGCCGCATCGAGGTGGACGGAAACTTCCGAACAAAGGTGGAGCACATCTTCAGTGTCGGCGACGTCATCGGCTTTCCGGCGTTGGCGGCAACGTCGATGGACCAGGGCAGGCTCGCGGCCTACCACGCCTTCGGAGAGCCAGCGAACGACATGACCGCGCTGCAACCGATCGGCATCTACACGATTCCGGAGGTGTCGTTCGTCGGCGCGACCGAGTCGGACCTCACCCGCGAGGCCATCCCGTACGAATTCGGCGTCTCCCGGTATCGCGAACTGGCCCGCGGCCAGATCGCAGGCGATTCCTACGGCATGCTGAAGCTGTTGGTGTCGACCGAGGACCGCACGCTGCTCGGCGTCCACATCTTCGGAACGGCCGCCACCGAACTCGTGCACATCGGCCAGGCGGTGATGGGGTGCGGCGGAACGGTCGACTACCTCGTCGACGCAATTCTCAACTACCCCACGTTCTCCGAGGCCTACAAGGTCGCTGCCCTCGACGTGATGAACAAGATCCGCGCGGTACGCATCTTCCACGGTGAAGACGCCCCCGCGGGCGACGCCGCCGCCGAGTGACAAGATCTGCAGGTGGCCGAGCACGTCAGCTTCCCCAGCAGCACCGGACCGACCTTGCGGGGCGTCGTCGACCTGCCCATGGGCGAGGTGCGCGGGTGGGGGGTCTTCGCCCATGGCTTCACGCTCGGCAAGGACTGCCCCGCCGCGAGCCGGATGTGCAAGCAGTTGGCCAGCGAGGGCATCGGGATGCTGCGCTTCGACAACCTCGGACTTGGTGGTTCCGAGGGCGACTGGGGTGACGGGTCCTTCTCCCACAAGGTCGCCGACACAGTTCGGGCGGTCGAGTTCATGAACGGCACCGGCCGCGAGGTACGCCTGCTCGTCGGGCATTCGTTCGGCGGCGCCGCCGCGATCGCGGGCGCCCACGAATGCGAGACGGTGGCGGCGGTGGCCAGCGTCGGGGCGCCCTACGAGCCTGCGCACGTCGAGCACAACTACGACGCCCTGGTTTCTCGGATCGAAGCCGAGGGCGAGGCGCCGTTCCTGGTGGGCGGCAAGGCGCTCACGCTCAAGAGGCACTTCATCGAAGACGTTCGGGCAGCCGATCTGCGCGAGCGAATCCGCACCCTGCGCCGGGCGCTACTGGTGATGCATTCACCGACGGACAACACCGTGGGCATCGCCAACGCCAGTGACATCTTCCGCACCGCCCGGCATCCGCGCAGCTTCGTCTCCCTCGAGGGCGCCGATCACCTGCTCACCGGGAAGAACCAGGCCGCGCGTGCCGCCCGCATCATCAGCGCCTGGGCCGAGCCCTATCTGTGATGGCCGCCACGAGTGGGCGACGCTTAGCGTGGACGGCGTGACTCCTCCCGATGGACTGCCCGTGAAAGTCCTCTTTCCAGACGACCTCGGCCTCGAGGTACCGACCGGCTCGACGAGTATCGACGCGGTCTCCTACCAGCCCGGTAAGCCCTGGCCGTCGGAGCACCTGGACGCCACGGTCGTCGTCGTCGGCTACGAGAACGCCGACGCGGTCGGAGCCAGGTTCGCCGACCTGCCGGGCCTGCGCCTGATCCAGACGCTCAACGCCGGCTACGAGCAGTGGCTGCCGCACCTGCCCGACGGTGTGCTGCTGTCCAACGGGCGTGGCGCGCACGGCGGTACGTCGGCCGAATGGGTGGTGGCCGCACTCCTGGCCATCTATCGGGACCTCGCGCTGTTCCGGGCCCAGCAGTCAGAGGGCATCTGGGGCCCGAAGGACACCGAGACGCTGATCGGCAAGCGGATCGTCGTTCTTGGTGCCGGCGATCTGGCCGTCAACCTGGCCGCACGGCTCGCGCCGTTCGAGACCGAAGTGACGCTGGTCGGGCAGCGGGCGAGGGCCGGGGTGGTGGCCATCAGTGACGTCGACGGGTTGCTGCCGGACGCCGACGTGGTGGTCGCGATGCTGCCCGGCAGCGAGTCGACCCGTCACCTCGTCGATGCCGACTTCCTCGGCAGGCTGCGCGACGGCGCGGTGGTCGTCAACGCAGGCCGCGGCAGTGCAGTGGACACCGACGCACTGCTCGCCGAGTTGACGTCAGGTCGGCTTCGCGCCGCGCTGGACGTCACCGATCCCGAGCCACTACCGGCGGGGCATCCGTTGTGGTCCGCACCGGGTCTGTTGCTGACTCCGCACGTGGCGGGTAGCACCGAGGGCGCCTGGGACAGGGCCTGGCGCATTGCACTTCGTCAGATCGAAATCTTCGCCGACGGCGGTCTGCCCCCGAATCTGGTGGCCGGCGCCGACTAGCGTTGAGTCATGTCACCCCGCGTCGCAGTCGTCGGTGCCGGCCTTTCCGGAGCGTCGTGTGCACTCGCACTGCGCGAGCGCGGGGTCGCGGTCGACGTGCTCGAACGCGGTCGCGCCCCCGGCGGGCGAATGGCCTCGCCGATGCTGCACGGCCGCAGGGTCGACATCGGTGCGGCGTACTTCACGGCGAAGGAACCTGCCTTCGTCACGACCGTCGAGCGGTGGGCGGCCAACGGGCTCGTTCGGGACTGGACCGACAGCTTCGACGTGTTCTCCGCCGACGGCCACCGCACGTCGTCAGGCCCCATGCGCCATGCCGCGCCCGACGGGCTGCGGTCGCTGGTGCGGGCGTCACTGCCCGACGAGATTCGGTGCGACGGCGCAGTCGGCACCCTCGAGGAACTGGATCACGACGCGGTCGTGTTGGCGATGCCCGATCCTCAGGCCTCCCGACTGGCCCCTGATGCCGCCGACTGGGTCACCTACGAACCGGTGATCGCCGTGGTGGCGGCGTGGGCGCAGCGGTGTTGGCCGATCCAGGACGCCGCGTTCGTCAACGACGACGCCGACCTCACGATGGTTGCCGACGACGGGTCGCGACGCGGCGATGGCGCGGCCGTGCTCGTCGCCCACACGACGGCACAGCGTGCCTGCACCCATCTCGAGAGTCCCGATGAGGCGGTCGCGCCCGTTCTCGACGCACTCCGGCGGGTGCTGAACGTCGCGGCGGCTCCGGAGTGGACGTACGCCCACGGCTGGACGTTCGCGAAACCCGTTGGCACCCATGGTGACAGCGCTTTTGGTTTGATGACCCAGGCCGGCCGCCCACTTGGATTGTGTGGCGACTCGTGGTGCCCGTCCGGTGCGCCCCGCATCGAATCAGCGTGGTTGTCGGGGCACCGGCTCGGCGCCGCACTCGCGCAGCGGCTGGGGCGCTGACTCAGAGGCGCTTTGGCCACCTCGCCGAAGGCGGCGTCGGTGGCCTCCAGCACGATGTCGACGTCGGCCTCGGTCAGCGCCGTCGACATGAACCAGTTGTGCTTGGGATGGACGAAGACGCCGCGGGCGAACATGTGGGCCACGCCGTCGTGCTCCTCGAGCAGGGCGATCGACTCCCATGCGGCCACCATCGGTACCGCCGAGAACCAGAACGTGCCGGTGACGAAGAACGATCCGGCCGCTTCGCGCAGGTGCTCGGCGCCCAGCACCGCGGCGATCGGGTAGCCGTTGCCGATCGCCTTGCTCCACGACGACAGGTCCGGCCGTACTGCGTGCTGTTCCCAACTGCCGCCCAGCGACATCCGGAATCCGGTGCGAACCTCGTCGAGGATCAGGACGGCATCGTTCTCGTCGCAGATGCGCCGAAGGCCCTGTGCGAAAGCCGGATCCACCATTTCCTGGTCGAGTCCGGCGTCGTGGCGGAACGGCGTGGCGATGATCCCGGCGAGATCGCCCGCGTGCTCGGCGACGAGCCTTTCGACACTGGCCAGGTCGTTGTAGGCGTAATACGCCAGGCCGGCCCGATCCGACGGCAGCACGCCGGTGGCGTCGGGATTGCACCACGGCAGGGCCCCGTGATAGGCGCCGTCGGCGACCAGGATGGTGGCGCGGCCGGTGTGCGCCCTGGCGATCGTCAGGCACAGCGTCGTGACGTCGGATCCGTTCTTGGCGAACATCGCCCAGTTTGCGTGCTCGGCGACGTCGACGAGCTTCTCGGCGAGCATCACGAAGTGCTCGGACGGTCCGTTGGCGGTGTCGCAGAACTGTCGCTGCCGATTGACCGCGTCCTCGATCCGGGGGGCTGATGGGACACTTCGCTTCGTGATGTTCGACGTCGACGCGATCCGTGGCTGCTTCCCCGCACTCGATGACGGCGCCGCCTTCTTCGACGGGCCCGGCGGCTCGCAGACGCCCACCGTCGTGGCGGAAGCCATCCGCG
>JAOPWT010000291.1 GCA_025965555.1 Mycobacterium sp. | reverse complement strand
CCCGCCGTCGCGGCGGATCGTCCGGCACCACCGGACGTGCCCGAGCCCGCACTCCCACCAATCTCCGGTATTTACAACCTGTTTCTGGCAGGCATCGGTGGAACGGGGATCGTCACCGTCAACCAGGTTCTCGCAATGGCGGCCCTGCGGGCAGGTCTGCACGCCGAGGGGCTCGACCAAACGGGCCTGAGCCAGAAGGCCGGCCCGGTGACGTCGCACCTGCGGATCAGCACCGAGGCCCTCGCATCGTCCAATCGGGTCAGCCCGGGAGCGGCCGACTGCATCCTGGCATTCGACTTGCTCACCGCCGTGGAACCCAAGAACCTCGAGGTCGGCAGTCCGCAGCGCACCGTGGCGATTGCGTCGATCAGTAGGACCCCCACCGGTGAGATGGTCTACGACGGCAGCATCGAGCATCCCGGCGACGAGGTGCTGCTCTCCCGGCTGGACGTCCGGACACGCTCGCTGGTGTCCTTCGACGCGCTGGCGGCGGCGGAGAGGTTGTTCGGCAACACCACGACCGCGAACTTCCTTCTCGTCGGAGCGGCGTATCAGGCGGGCGCAATTCCGGTGAGTGCTACCGCGATCGAAGATGCGATAGTCCTCAATGGGGTTGCCGTGCAAGCGAATCAGGCAGCGTTCCGATGGGGCCGGGTCGCGGTCGCCAATCCGGACGCGTTCCGAACTGCAACGATTGCCCCCACTTCCGATCGGGTCCTGGTGGCGCCTGAGCATCTCTTCGCGACGAGCTCGGTCGCTGGCGCCGTCCGTGAGCTACTGCAGCGGCGTGCCGCAGACCTCGTCGCATACCAGGGCGAGCGCACAGCCGCGCGCCTGATCGACCTGATCCAGCGGGTGTGGACCGCAGAGCGGACCGTCACCGACCGGACCGACCTCGCCGAAGCAGTGACTCGAAACTTCTTCAAACTCATCGCCTACAAGGATGAGTACGAGGTGGCCAGGATGCTGACCGAGCCAAACTTTCTCGCGTCGGTGCGGGCGCAGGTCTCCGGTGGGGAGAACCTGACCTTCAAACTGCACCCCCCGATGCTCAAGGCTCTCGGTCGGAAGAAGAAGATCGGTATGGGGCCACGAACTCATGTCGCGCTCCGAGTTCTCGCCCGAGGCAAGTGGATCCGGGGCACCCCACTGGATCCCTTCGGCTACACCCACATGCGGCGGGCTGAACGCCTTCTGGTCGCGCATTACGAACGAACGATCATGGACCTGCTGCAGTCTCTTACGTCGGAGTCATACGAAAGAGCCGTGGCAGTAGCCTCGGCGCCGGACCTGATCCGCGGCTACGAGGAGGTCAAGATTCGAAACCTCGCCACCTATTCGGCACGTCTGAAAGAGCTCGGAGTGGACCCTCCTGAGCTGCCGGGTTTGCCTCCAGCATGATTTCTTGGCTTGAGCTACGCACCATCGCCCTGCGCACTACGCCCTCCACGACAGCTCGACCTTCTGCCAACCGTTGAGCAGCGCCGACGGATTGCGTTGCAGCGGAGCATCGGCCAACTCCAGTCGGTCAAGGTACGGCAATAGTCCGCCGATGGCGGCGCAGACTTCCCGACCGGCCAGGTGTGCACCCAGACAGAAGTGAATGCCGTGACCGAAGGACAGGTTCTTGGCGGCCGAGCGGGTGATGTCAAAGCGGTCCGGGTCGTCGAACCGTCGAGGATCGCGGTTGGCGGCGGCCATGTGCAACGCGAGGATCGCCCCCTTCGGGATGGTGGTGGCCGCCAGCTCGGTCTCTTCAGTCGCCTCGCGAAAGGCGAACTGAATCGGCGCGGTCAGCCTGTTGGCCTCGTCGACGGCGTTCGGCAGCAACGACGGATCGTCGAGCAGGAGCTCGAGCTGATCGGGGTTGGACAGTAGTTCGACCACGGTGTTGGCGATGAGGTTGGTCGAGGTCTCATTTCCGGCGACCATGATGGTGATCGCCACCATCAAGGTCTCGATAAGTGCTGAACTCCTTGATGGTGCTCAACATCAGCTCGTTGCGTTCGGCGGGACCGCTGAGCTCCCCGCCGGCCGCTGTCGCGAATGCGTCCGACCACCGTTTGGCACGCCTGTACTCGCTGCGGTCGATGCCGAGGATGTGACAGATCATCGCCACCCGCAGTGGAACGGCCAGTCGCTGCACCACGTCGAAGGAGGGCTCGGTGTCGATTCCGACTAGGCACCGTTCGACGATCGCATCGATTGCATCGGCCATCTCCTTGATGCGCGGCGGAGTGAAACCCCTGCTCACGATCCGGCGGATCCTGGTGTGCTGGGGCGGGTCGGCAGCGGCGATGGTCGTGGCGGAGGCCATCTCGGCCATGTCGACGGGGATCCCCGCGGCCAGCGCCATCAGGCGTTCGACGACCTCGGGTTTGATCTCGGCGTCCGCCTGCGCCGCGTCACCCTCGTAGGGGTTGGGACGCGAGGAGAAGACGACGGGATTCGACTGCACGGCCTCGACGTCGTCGAATCGCGAGATCACCCAGATGTTCGAACCGGTTCGATAAACGGGGAACCGCTCACGCAGCTCGGCATAGATCGCGGGCAACCGTTCGGGCGGCCCGGGCTTGAACGGTTCGAACCCGAGGTCACTTCCGGCGATCGACAATGTTTCTCCCGTTGCTTGGCGACGCGCAAGCTGCAGGCATACGTGCTCATCCGGAGACCGCCGTCGGCGGTGCTGGTGACTCTTGCGTTGATCTCGCCGTTCGGAGGGCGGCCAGCAGCCAGGGAAATCGCCCACCGGCTTGAATGCGCCTTCGCTGCGCGTTTCTGACTGGCCAGACGGGGTAACCGAATGTGATCAGCGTCACACAAAAGCGAGTAGCGACGACAGAAAGTCAAAGCCATGACCAGTGAACAAGACCACAACAGAGGGGGAGCCGACACGGGCTCCAACGAACCGGGAGGGCGCGCGAACCGGCCAGCCGGATCCGTCGACGAAGACGCCAACCCACCGATCAGCGATCCCGCTGAAGACACCGTCGACGACGGCGGGGGCACCGCATCCCTGCCGCTCAACGACACGAAGGCCCCCGTGCCGCCCTACGAAGGTCGTCAAACCAGCGCCTCCCAGACGGGCAGAGCAGACGATCCCGGCACGGGCGGAGCAAGCAGACCTGAGGAGGACCCCCAATACCGGTCTCCGAAACCACAGGACACTCCCGGCGGCGCGACGGCGTCACCCGCCGACGAGCAGCCCGCTTCGCAGGGCTCGGAGACCCGCAGCGATGACGAAGGGGTCGAAGCACCAGCTCAAGTCGCCGGCACCCGCCGCGGCGAAGACACACCCTGATCCGACCGCCCACGCGCCTTTACCGTGACCTGTTGCGTGCAGCAGGCCGCAGATTCCGCAATCGGCGTTGCTCGGATGTGTTCCGGGGTCCCAACGCCGTGACAGCAAGCCGACGATTCAGCGTCCTCCCAAACCGTTCCTCGGATCGCGGCAGACCTTCGAATTTCAGTCGGTTCCGCGATCGAGCAAGAAATGGTCATGGATTCGGCACGTATGGCTGGCAGACCGGGGCCCGTCGATCGGCGCCACCATCGCCCAATCCCACGAACACGCGCGCATACCGGCCGGCACAAGCCGAGT
>JAOPWT010000266.1 GCA_025965555.1 Mycobacterium sp. | reverse complement strand
GGCGTGACGATGCGGCAACGACGGTCGTCCGGAACCGGCTCTGGGCCCAGTCGTAGAGTGATATTCTCCTGATCAAGAATGGCATTGCCGGGACAGCTAAAGCCCCCGAGCGGTGTACTTGCACTGTGGACGGGATGAGGAGCAGGCCATGCGAGCAGCGAAGGTGATGCCGGGCGTCGCGCTCATCGCTACGGCGATGACGGTGCTCGCAACCGCGCCACAGGCCGGTGCCGATGCCGAATACGATAAGTACGCCATGAACGGAACGTTTTCCGTCGTCTCGAACGGCGAATGGGCCAGGATGAACGACCGCTACCAGGACGAGCCGACGGTGCGGAGCACGTGGACCGTCACCAGCACGTGCACGACGGCCATCAGCTGCGCGGGCAAGGTCACCAGCACGTTGGGCTGGACCGAGGACATCTACACCACGATGGGCAGCCATTGGTATGTCAAACACTATGTGAACGACTGGATCCCGTGTCCGGACGGCACCACGGCCCCCGGGCTTCAGGTGTACAGGTTCTACCGCGCCACCGACGACGGCATGGCCGACGTGAAGTCGCCCAATTGGGTTGGCGAGGACGAGACCACCGGCATCAGTGGCAACTGCGGTAGGAACCGCTCACTGGTGCTCAACCTGCCGGTGAAGATTACGAAGCTGACCTGATTTTCCGCCGAAAATCCGCGCACGCCTGCCGTTTTCGGCAGGGTGCCACCCCCACCCGCTCTAGCGGGGCATCAGATCCTTCCAGGTCTTCTGCAGCGGCATCCCCGCCGCCAGATTCGTGACGGTGTAGAGCTTGCCATCGGAACCGACGTACTGCCCCGTGCGCGGGTTGTATTCGGCCACCGCGACTTTGGGACCCGATCCCGGGGTGGAGGTACCGAATGCGCTCGGCGCGACGATCGGTGCTCCGCCCCCCACGGCAGGAGGTGGCGCTACGTCCGTCTGAGGGGCAGCTGCAGCAGGCACCGCATCTGGCGCGGGACCCTGCGGCGGTCCGAGAGGCGGAATCGGTTGACCGTTCAGTGAATTACCCTCCGGTGGCGGCGGTGGTGGTACCGCTGCCGGTGTGAAGGGCGCCTCCAGCGGCGAGACCGGGGCCGACCCAGGAGGCCCGCTCGGCGGGGTGCCCGACGGAGCAGTCCCCGGTGGCAGCGGAGTTCCCTCCACCGGCGCGAAGATGTTGTCACTGATCGAGGGGCTGTCGTCGATCGGAACGCCCTGGGCGATCAGGCTGGGATCGAAGGGAGCGGGGCCGATGGCGTGCTGCCGCATGGCCACTGGCTGATATGGCTGGTCGCTGTTGCAGATGGCGACGGTCGGGGCACGCTTCCCAGGCTTCCTGATGCAGGGGAAGTTGCGCACACCGCGCACCGAGATTGGGGAATCCTGCGGCAGTTTGCAGTAGAGCCCGTCCGGGGTGTCGATGTCGGACATGTCGTCGGGTGAGCGCCACGACGTCGGCGGAAGGAAGCCGACGGTGCATGCTGGCGGATCGCTGACCGTGGCGGCGAAGTCGCCTCGCGGGGCACCGGTCGAGTCGGACGTGCTCGAATACGACTGCTGCTGAGCGATGTACGGCGGCAACAGCACCAGCAGTTGTTCCAGCGACGCGTTATACGTCATCAGGATCTCGCCGACGGTACCGATGTTCGCGAGAAGCACCGGCAGCGTCGGCTTGAGCTGGTTCAGCAGCCCCGAGACCTCGTCGCTGAAGCCCGGAAAGGTCTGCAGCACATTGCGAAGCTTTGGGTCGTCCGCAGCCACCTGACCGGTAATACCCGCCAAACTGCGCGCCCAGGTTCGGATCGAGTCGGCGGTGCCTGCCTGCCCCTCGAGAAGCGGCCGAGTGTCTTCGGCCAACTGCCGGGTCTGATCGGCGACCCCGTTCAGGTCGGCGCTCAACGTCGCACCGGAGTCCAGCAGCGAACCGAAGTCGTCTCCGGCGCCGTTGAAGCCCTTGTACGTCTCGTCAAGCAGCGCACTGAGCCGGTCCTTGGGGAACGTGCCGACCAGCTTGCTGACCTTGTCCAGCACCGGTCCGACGGGCGCGGGAATGGTCGCGTTCTCCGCCGTGATCTCGGAACCGTTCTGCAGGTAGGGCCCCGAGTCGGTGCGCGGCCGGAGGTCGACGTACTGCTCGCCGACCGCGGAGACGCTCTGCACGGCCGCCTCCAAGTCCGCCGGAATGTTCGGCGACGTGGCGATCGACATCGTCGCGATCGCACCCGTCGGAGTGAGCGCGACGTCGGTGACCTTGCCGACCTCGACACCGCGATAGGTCACGTTGCTGAACCGGTAGAGGCCACCGGAGCTGGGCAGGTGCAGCTTGACCTCGTACCGGCCGACCCCGAGAAGAGTCGGGGCCTGGATGTAGGTGAAGGCCATCACCACCACGCCGATGATCGACACCACGGTGAAGATCGCCAGCTGAATCTTGATGAAGCGAGTCAGCATCAGCCACCTCCGGCTGTCGGTGGGGCATCGGTCATCTGCGCGCTTCCCGGCGCATACGGTCCCGCGAAGATCGGGCCTCCTGCCGCAGGCGGCGGGTTTCCGGCGGTTGCCGCTGCATCGCTCTCCTGCGGAACGACGGGCAACACCGGACCGGTGACCGGCGGCATCGGGGGTGGGGGCGCCCCGAGCGAACCCGGCCCGGGGAGGCTCTTCGACGCCCCAGGCGGATCGGCGTTCAGACCGGGATTGTTGGGCGGCACCGGCCCTAGCGGCCCACCGGGCGGCGGCGGCGCGAGGGGACGGCCCAATGGGTCGTAGGTGTAGCGCTGGAAGTAGGGCTCACCAGGCATCGGCACCAGGTCGCGGCCCTCCTGGCCGGCGCGTGATCCCAGGAAGATCGACTTGCGCAGGCGCGGCCCGGATATGTCGACCGTCGCGAAGAGGTTGATGAAGTCGCCCCTGACAGCGCGGTCGATGAGATTCTGCCCGTAGGGGAACACCGTCGCGTACGCGAGGCCCGCGTCGAGGTCCGGTCCGACGTCGGCGAGCGCCTGGATCGTCGGCTGCAGATTCTTCAGGTTGTTGACCAGGTCCGCCTGCGTGTCGTTGACGAGCCGGTGTGCGGTGTCGCTGAAGGTTCCCAGCTTGGTCAGCGCGGTGGTGAGGTTCGGCCGCTCGCGGTCCAACACCTCGAGTGCACGCGGAATCCTTTGCAGCGCCGCATTGATCACGTCGCGGCGGCCGGCGAACGTCGACGCGGCGCGGTTCAGCGCGTCGATGGTGGCGACCAGACTCTGCCGCTGCTGATCCAAAGTGCCGACGAACGTGTCGAGCTGGGTCAGCAGATCGCGGAAGTCGTCCTGCCGTCCCGACAGCGCCGCGTTGAAGGTGTGGACGACGTCGCCGAGTTGACCCAGCCCGCCGGCGTTGACCACGACGGATAGCGACGACAGGGTCTGTTCGGTCGTCGGGTAGATCGACGAATCGTTCAGTCCGATGGTGGCCCCCGGCGGGAGGCTGCCCTCTGGTTGGTGGCCCAGGGGCGGGTTCAGCGCCAGATGCATCGAACCGAGCAGGCTGGTCTGCCCCACGCTGGCGACCACGTTGGCCGGGACGACGACGTTGGGCTGAACCGAAATCTCGACTTCCGCGTGCCAGTCCTTGACCTTCATCGTGCCGACGCTTCCCACCACGACGTCGTTCATCAGCACCGGTGAATTCGATTCCAGCGTCGAGATGTTCGCGATCTCGACGTGGTAGACGTGCGCGCCGGAACCACGCCCGACCGCACCCGGCAGCGGCAACGAGTTGATGCCCTGAAACGCGCATCCCGTGGTGGTCAGGCCGACACAGCCGGCCGCGGCGAGGAGACGCTTGATCGAAGCAGCGCTCATCATGACGGTGGCGTCCCTTCGATGGGTGCTGGGCCCGGTCCGGCGTCCGGCGGCGGTGGTGATGGCGCGACTGGAGCAGGCGGCGGAGCTTCCGCCGGAAGCAACAGTCCTGGCAAGCTCGGCATCCCGTCAGCAGCCGGCGCGGCAGGCTGGGGCGGTCCCGGCAGCGGCGGTCCGATCCGCGGCGGATCCGAAGGTACCGGGGCGCCGGGATACAGGGCGGGGAACGGAGCCAGGGGCGTGCGGTCGTTGACCGGCAACGGCACGCCGGGGGGCCCCATGCCGGGAGGCGGTGGGACGTCGCCTTCCAGCCCGGTGTACGCGGACACGGCCGGCGGGGTCTCGGGCGGCATCGGAGCTCCGCCCTCGCCGCCGGGCGCCAGCTTCGGATCCGCGTAGATGATGTTCTCCGGGGTGGCCGACTTGGCGAGGTACGGATTGATCGGAACCGGTATGTAGTTCAGGTTGAGCAACCGCAGGGCGGGCCCGAGGTACTGGTTGCACAGCTTGGCGGTCTCGGGCGCGGTGGTGTTCTGCGTGGCGCCGATCATGCCGCACACGAACTGCATCGGACTGGCCAGGTTGGGAATCGAGAAGCCACCGCGCACGGCGCCGATGTCGGGGTCGAAGATGTTGTAGGCGTTGGCGAATGCGTTAGGCGTGACATGCAGGACCTGCTCGAAGTCCTCCTTCACGTCGACCAGCGTCTGGGTGACCTGGGCCAGTCCCTGAAGTTGTTCCGCGGTTTGGTTTCTGGTGCCCGCGACGAACCGCTTGACCTCGCCCACTGCCGTCGACAGATCCGTCAGCGCCGCATCGAGATCGGACCTGCTGCCGTCGAGCACGCTGGACAGCGTGGCCAGGCGGTCGTTGAACGCCACGATCTGTTCGTTGCTGTCACGCAGCGCAGTGACGAAGACCTGCAGGTTCTTGATGATGCCCACGAAGTTGCCGCTGCCCTCGGCGAGGATGCGACCCACGCCGGACAGCTCGGCCAGCGTCTGTCGAAGCTTGTCGCCGTTGCCATCCAGTGCGTTGGCGGCGCTGTCGATGAAACGGCCCACCGAACTGGTCGACATGTCGGCGGTGGGGTTGAGGTCAGTGGACAGGCGCTCGAGTTGCCGCTTGACTTCGTCCCATTCAACCGGCACCGCTGTCCGCTCTTCCGGAATCACGGCGCCGTCGGCCATCTTCGGGCCGCCTGCGGTCGCCCGGTAGGCAGGGGTCAACTGCACGTAGCGGGCGGCGACGAGATTCTGCGCGACGATCACGGCCTTGGCGTCAGCAGGCACGGAGACCCCGTGGGCGACCTTCAAGGTCAGCTTGGTCTGAGTACCTTGCGGTTCAATCGCGTCGATCGTGCCGACCTTGACGCCCGAGACCTTCACGTCGTCACCCGGATAGATGGCCGTAGCCGTCGGGAAGAACGCGGTGATCTCGGTGGGCCCGAAGAACAGGGCGCGCGCGGCGAGGAAGCCGCCGCCCACCAGTGCCACGACCAGGGCGACCGCCACGGCGGGCGCGAGCCATCTCCGCGAGCGGGCCATCATCGCGAACCTCCGGGAACGGCGTTGTACGGCAGCGGTAGTTCGGCCCGCGGCCCGGTTTCGGGGGTGGTGGGCGGCACGCCTGCGCCGAAGGCGCCTCTGCGGAATCCGAACGCGTAGTCCAGGAACGGCTGCAACAACTGCGCAGGCTGGAAGTTCGGGACGTACGCGGTGTAGTACGCGCCGCTGGACACGGCCTCACTCAGCGTGGTCTGGTACTTGGCCGCGCCGGGGATCGCCTTGGCGAGATTGTCGCGGTTCTTGACGAGTATCTCGTTCACCTTGTTGAGATGCTCGAGAGTCGGCGCCAGTTCCTTCTCGTTGTCAGCCACCAGACCGACCAGTTGCTTGGAGACCGCCGACGTATTGGCAAGCAGCCCAACGATCGCCTGCCGGCGTTGCACCAGCACGGCCAGAAGATCGTTGGCGTTGAGGATCAAGCTGTTCACCTGCTGGCTGCGCTCCGACAGGATGCCCGTCACGTTCGAGGCGGACTTGAGCAGTTCGGCCAGGGATTCGTTGCGGCTGTTCAGCGACTTGGACAGTCGGGTGAGGCCGTCGAAGGTCGGGCCCAGTTGGGGCGCAATCTGATCGAGCGTGGTCGACAAGGTGTCCAAGGACTGGTTGAGCTGCTCGGTGTCGGTCCCTGCGGTGTTCGTCGTCAACTCGCCGACGGCATCGCTCAGCGAATATGGCGACGAGGTCCGCGAGGTCGGTATGGGCTCGGTTCGCTTCAACGTCCCGCTGCCCGCCGACTCCAGGCTGAGCACCCGCTGACCCAAAAGCGACCCGGTACGGATGTGCGCCGTCGTCTCGGACCCGAGCGGGTACTTGCTGTTGACCGTGAACGAGACGAGGGCATCACCGTCGTCGAGTGAAACATCGGTCACCACACCGACTTTGATGCCGGAGAGGGTGACGTCGTTTCCGACGTAGATGCCGCCAGCCTCGGCGAACTTCGCCTGGTACTGCAGCGACGTCGCATACGACAGCAGCCGTTCCGGCTGCAGACCGACGGCGATGATGAGGATCGCGAGCACGACGCCCATGAAGCCCGCTCTGATCAGGCTTGCGCTTCCACGGTATTTCAGCATTACGGCTCAGAACACCTTCCGTTCTCCTGCTTGACGAACGGGAAGAATGAGGCTCTGCCCTGAAGGTCCGTGACACGGATGGAGAGTTCGCAGATGTAGTACTGCACGAACCCTCCGTAGGCACCGATGCGAGCCAGTTTGCGGTAGTTGCCCGGCGCGCGTTGCAACGCACCGTCGAGGTAGCCCTTGCCGCTTTCGAGGTTGGGCGCGAGCCGGTTCAGCTGCGCCACCGTGGCCGCCAACGGGGGCCGTGCCTGAGTCAGGAGATCCGCAAGCGACGACGTGCCGTTGTCGAGTGAGGTGATGGCGGTGCCGATCGGATCGCGGTCCTGCGACAGCCCGCTGACGAGCTTCTCGAGGCGGTCGATCGCACCGGAGAACTGGTCACCGTCCTTGGAGATGGTGCCGAGCACGGTGTTGAGATTGTCGATCAAGTGCTCGACGGTCTGGTTGTCGTCGGCCAGCGTGTTGGTGAACGACCCCGTCTTGGTCAGCAGCGAGTCAAGGGTGTCCCCCTGGCCCTGGAACACCTGCACCAGTGACGCGCTGAGGGCGTTGACGTCCTGCGGGTTCAGGCCCTGGATGACCGGCTTCAGGCCGCTGAGCAGAGTGTCGAGGTCGAGGGCCGGCTGAGTGCGGTCCAATGGTATCTGCGCACCGGGCGGCAGCAATCGGGTCGAGCCAGGACCGTCGACGAGGTCCAGGAAGCGGTCGCCGGTGAGGTTGAGGTAGCGGATCGCGGCCTGGGTGCCGCTGGTCAGCTTGATGTCGCGGTCGGCGTCGAACTCGACAAGCACCTTGCGGTCCGACTGCAGCGACACGTCGGTCACGGTGCCCACCCGGATACCGGCGACCCGCACCGTGTCACCGGTCTCCAAACGCGATGCGTCGGTGAACACCGCGGTGTAACCGTTGGTCGATCCGGTCCGGTACTGGCCGAAGGTGAAGAACAGGAACACGGTCAGCAGCGCCATGATCGACGCGAAGATGCCGAACTTGATGAGCATGCCCCGCGAGCCGGTCATCCGGGCATTCCGATCTGCGCGCTGTTTCGCGGCGGGCCCTGGACCGGTCCGAACAGCGCCTGCTTCAGCGCATCCGAGTTGAGCAGCACGCCCTGGTTTCCGTACTTCCACGGGTTGGCCCCGACGTCGGTGACCAGGAAGGGTGGCCGCTTTCCGTTGGGGACGGCGGGCAGCATCTGGTCCTTGCAGGACGGGCCGCTCTTGGCCGCCACCTTTGGAAGGTCCTCCGGGTAGTGGTAGCGCTCGACGCCGAGGGTGAAGCTGGCCGAGACGTCGACACCTGGCCGATCGGGTGGCGGCGAGTGCACGAAGACATTCAGGGCTTGGACGCCGCACCTGAGGTTGTCGCTGTACTGGCTGAGTTTCTCCGTCGTGGGCACCAGCATGCGGAGGTCGTCGGTGAGGGCCTGCCGGTTGGTGCCGATCACGTCGTTGCCGGTGTCGGCCAATCCGATGGCGCTCAGGAGGAACCCGTCGAGGTTGTCCTCCTGGTCGACGAGGGTGTCGCTCAGCTTGGTGGTGCTGTCGACGATGTTGACGAGGTCCGGTGCCGCGTCGGCGTAGGCGCCCAGCGCGACCGGAGCGACCTCAAGGTCGCGGTTGATGCTGTCCAGGCTGGGATTGACCTTCCTGAAGAAGCGGTCGAAGTCGGTCACGGTGGACCCGAGCTTCTCGCCGCGCCCGTTCAGGGCGCCCGAGATCGCGGCCAGGGTCTGGTTGAGCTTCACCGGATCGATCGCCTTGAGCACAGAGGTGAGTTGCTGGAAGACGGTATTGGTTTCGACGGTGACGTGATCGGCGTTCACCTCGGCCCCTTCGGCCAGCGGCGTCGAGGACGGTTGAGGCGGTTCGGCCATCTCCACGAACTTGGCGCCGAACACCGTGGAGGACGTGATGTCGACCGCCACGTTGGACGGAATGTCCTTCAGCGCAGCGGGATCCATCGCCAGGTGTAGGACTGCCGTGCCGTCCGGCCGGGTTTCGATCGACTCGACCTGGCCGACCTGAACACCACGCATCTTGACCTTGGCCTCGGGATTCATCACCAGGCCTGCGCGTTGGGAGACGACGGTGACGGGCACGGTTTGGCCGAAGTCGCCACGGAACATGCCGACGGCGAAGACGACGATCGCCACGAGCACGACGACGGTGGCCAGGCCCGCGAGGGGGCGGACGGCTGATTGAGACATCGGTGTCCTCCCCTATCCCGAAAGGTTGAAGTTGCCGTTGGAGCCGTAGACCGCCAGGGAGACCAGCAGCGTCACCGACACGACGATGATCAGCGAGGTACGTACGGCGTTGCCGACTGCGACACCGACCCCCGAGGGCCCACCGGTGGCGTAGTAGCCGTAATAGGTGTGCACCAACAGGATCGCCAACGCCATGCAGATGGCCTGCAAGAACGACCACAACAGGTCGATCGGATTGAGGAACGTGCCGAAGTAGTGGTCATACAAGCCGCCCGACTGACCGAACAGCACCACGGTGGTGAACCGGGAGGCGATGAAAGACAGGATCACCGCGATCGAGTACAGCGGCGTGATCGCGATCATCCCCGCCACGATCCTGGTGCTCACCAGGTACTCGATCGGGCGGATGCCCATCGACTCCAGAGCGTCGATCTCCTCGTTGATCCGCATCGCGCCCAGCTGCGCGGTCACCCCGGCGCCGAAGGTTGCGGCCAGGCCGATCCCCGCGACGACCGGTGCCGAGATGCGCACGTTGATGAACGCGGCCAGAAATCCGGTGAGCGCCTCGATGCCGATGTTGCCCAGCGAGCTGTAGCCCTGCACCGCCAGCGTGCCACCGGTGGCCAGGGTCAGGAAGCCGACGATCACCAAGGTGCCGCCGATCATCGCCAAAACCCCGGCACCCATGGAGATCTCGGCGATCAGCCGGACGATCTCCTTGCGGAAGTGCGCCGCGGCGTGCGGCGTTCCGCCGATCGCCCTGCCGAAGAACAGCGTCTGATCACCGATCCGGCTCAACGTGCCCACCGGCCGGTTCACCGTCTTGACCAACCGCGGGAAGCGGCTCCGCACCACCTGCAACGTGCCCATCGCCGGCGCCCCTACTTCGCCGTCAACTGAATGCCGATCGCGGTGACGACCACGTTGATCACGAACAGCGCCATGAACGCGAACACCACCGTCTCGTTGACCGCGTTGCCCACCGCCTTGGCCCCACCACCGGTGATCGTCAACCCGCGGTAGCAGGCGATCAGCCCGGCGAACAACCCGAACAGCGCCGCCTTGACACACGAGATGATCACCTCGGGCACCCCGGTCAACAGCGTGATCCCGGCCGCGAACGCACCGGGGTTGACGTCCTGGACGAACACGGAGAAGAAGTAGCCGCCAAGGATGCCGATGATCACCACCAGGCTGTTCAGCAGCAGCGCCACCAGACCCGAGGCCAGCATCCGCGGGGTCACCAGGCGCTGTACCGGGTTGATGCAGAGCACCTCCATCGCGTCGATCTCCTCGCGGATGGTGCGCGAACCCAGATCCGCGCACATCGCCGTCGCACCGGCCCCTGCCACGATCAGCACCGTGACCAACGGGCCCACCTGAGTGACCGCGCCGAACGCCGCGCCGGCACCCGAGAGATCCGCGGCCCCCAGTTCGCGAAGCAGGATGTTGAGGATGAAGCTCACCAGCACCGTGAAGGGGATGGCCACCAACAGCGTGGGCGCCAACGACACCCGCGCCACGAACCACGACTGCTCCAGGAACTCGCGCCACTGAAACGGTCGCTTGAAGATGAAGAGGAACGCGTCCACCCCCATCGAGAACAGCCCACCGACGGCCCCCATCGGGCCGGCGAAACCCTTGGGCAGCGAGATGCCCGGCGACCACCGCTCCGGCCCCTTAACCGCCATTGGCTCCAGGTCCATCCAGAATCGTCACAGCTGACGCTGCTGTCGGTCTCCCGACGTTGTGCGGCAGTGCAATACGCGCACCGTCGCCTTGGTTGGCTGCCTCACAGGGAAGTTGTCGGAACAACTCGACGCACTGTGCCACACCCGTGGCACCTGGCGTGTCACCTTCGGCCGTTAAACCTGCTGCGGGTTTGCCGTGCGATGAACCACCGACGCTGATCGTCGCCGCCTTCGTGAGGAAAGGCGTGGCCATCCGCGCGCTGGTCGACGATTTGGCCACGTCCCATTGATCTTGGTGCACCAAGAACTTCACGCTTTGAGAAACGTCATTGCCTGTGACGCAGAGGTTCTCGAATCGAGCGCTAGCGACGGCGACGTTCCTCACTCGATGCCCTTGTCCCACAAGGCAACCCGCCGGGTGGCGGGTTCCCAGCGTGGCGGGCGAACGGCGATGGACGCGAAGTTGGGCATCAAGATCTCCGGTCACCTAGGTGACGGCGCCAGCCGTCTTCAGCTCGATGATGCGATCCCAGTCCAGCCCGAGCTCGACCAGCACCTCGTCGGTCTGCTCGGCGAACGCCGGCGCAGGCCCGGTGTGCGGGGCCGCCACGTCGAACTGCACTGGGTTGGCAACGAGGTCCAGGTCGCCTGCGCGCACGATGTATTCATTGGCCAGCACCTGAGCATCGCCAGCTGCCTGCAACGTGTCCTGCACGGGAGCCCATGGTCCCGCCAGTGTGGCGAAGCGTTCGCTCCACTCCGGGAGCGTACGGGTCGCGATGACCTCCCGGAGGATTTCGACGGCTTCGCCCGTGTGCTCGGCGATCGATTCGACGGTCGCGAACCGCGGGTCGTCGACGAGGTCCTCGCGGTCGACGTGACGGCACACGTCGGCCCAGAACTTGGTGGGCTGCATCATCACTAGAGAGATGTAGCGGTTGTCCTTCGTCTCGTAGACCCCGACGAGCGGATTGATGGGGGAGCCGTGCACGCCGGGCGGGGGCTGCACCATCAGCTGATTGAGGTGGGACGTGAGGGCCACCGTGTGACCCATCGCCCACAGCCCGCTGCCGAGCAGTGAGACGTCGACGGTCGACGGCTCGCCGGTGCGCTCCCGCTTGAGCAGTGCGGCGGCGATGCCACCGGCCAGGTTGGTGCCGGAGATGGTGTCGCCGTAGGCAGGTCCGGGCGGACCGATCATGCCGTCGATTCCCGGCGGCGTGATGGTGGCGGCGGTCCCTGCGCGACACCAGAAGGCGGTCATGTCGTACCCGCCCTTTTCCGCCTCGATGCCGCGAGGGCCCAGCGCACTTCCCCTGGCGTAGACGATCTTCGGGTTGACCGCGCGGATGTCGTCGACGTCGATGCCGAACTTCCTGCGGTGGCCGGGTAGGAAGCTGGTCAGAAACACGTCCGCGCGCTTGGCGAGTTCGAGGAGCACCTCGAGCCCCTCGGGTTTGGACATGTCGAGGCCGATGGCCCGCTTACCGCGGTTGGCGTGCTCGATGTTGGGGTTCGGATCGCCCTCCACCCGTAGCGGTCCGGTCTGACGCAATCCGCGCTGCGGGTCGCCGGTGACGGCGTGCTCGACCTTGATGACGTCGGCGCCCCACTCGGCGAGCACTGCGCCCGCCGACGGCACGAAGCCGTACATGGCGACTTCGAGAACGCGGATGCCCTCGAGCGGCCCGCTCACGCGTCCGCCCCGGGAACGACGACCGCGAAGGTCTTTCTTTCCAGGAACTCCTCGAGGCCTGCCACGCCCATCTCTCGGCCGATGCCGGACTGCTTGAAGCCGCCGAAGGGACTGTCGGGGCTGAAGTAGTTGCCCCCGTTGATCGAGAAGGTGCCGGTGCGGACGCGACGAGCGATCGCGAGTGCACGATCCTCGCTGCCGAACACCGCGCCGGACAGGCCGTAGATCGAGTCGTTGGCGATTCGGACGGCGTCGTCGTCGTCGTCGTAGGCGATGACCACCAGAACCGGTCCGAAGACCTCCTCCTGGGCGATCTCGGCGTCGGGCGCGACGTCGGCCAGCAGCGTCGGTGTGTAGAAGAAACCCGGATCCTTCTTCTCGCCGCCGGTCACCAGGGTGGCGCCGGCCTCCACGGCCCGCGCGACCATGCCGTCGACCTTGTCGCGCTGGCGCTCACTGATGAGTGGCCCCATGTAGGTCGCGGGATCGTTCGGATCGCCGTAGCGCACGTGGGAGAAGTTGGTCTTGACCATCTCGACGATCTCGTCGTGATGCCGGCGCGGCACCAACAGCCGGGAGGTCAGGGCGCAACCCTGGCCGGCGTGGGTCACCATGCTGAACGCGGCGAACATCGCGGCCGTGCCGAAGTCGGCGTCGTCCAACACGATCGCGGCCGACTTGCCGCCCAATTCGAGGAAGACCTTCTTCAGGGTGGCGCTGGCGGCGGCCATGATCGCCCGCCCGGTCGGCGTGGAGCCGGTGAACGTCACCATGTCGACGTCCGGGCTGGTCGTGAGGACGGCGCCGACCTCGGGATCCGACGAACTCAGCACGTTGACCACACCGGCCGGGATGTCGGTGTGATTGGCGATCAGCTCACCGAGGGCGAGGATGACGAGCGGCGTGTCGGGCGCGCCCTTGAGGACGACCGTGCAGCCTGCGGCGAGCGCGGGCGCGAGCTTCGCGAGCGCGAGCTGGTTGGGGTAGTTGTAGGCGACGATGGCGGCCACCACTCCGCCGGCTTCCTTCTCCACCCAGCGGTGGTGCTGCATGCCGCGGCTCTCGATGTTGCCGAGGTCCTCGGTCATCGGGAAGGTCTTCAGCAGATCGGCGTAGTAGCGGACGATCTCGATGGGCTGGTCCAGCTGGGCTCCCGCGAGCAGCGCTGCAGTGGCCCCGACTTCCGCGGTGGTCAGCGCGCCGAGTTCGTCGCGGTGGTCGACGAGCGCTTGATGGAACTGCTCGAGGCAGCGGATCCGGAGCGCGACGTCGGTGGCCCACGGGCCGTCGTCGAAGGCTCGGCGCGCTGCCGCGACGGCCCTCTCTGCATCGGCGACGGTGCCGTCCGGCGCGTGGCCGAACACCTCACCGGTCGCGGGGTTGATGGAGGCGAAGGTCCGCTCGGTCTCGACGAGTTCTCCGTCGATCAGCATGTGCCGATCGGCGTTTGACCGAGGTGCTTGCGCACCCGAATCTACGTGCCCGTCAGTGGAGATCGTCGGTGTCTGGCCCATCATCCTCCTCAGTGTGATGGAAATTTCATTCTCATCATCGGCAAATCATACATTCGCTCCGTGAGAACACAAGAAAGCGTAGATGACCTAGTCAAGGCGTTGGAGCGCCCGCGACGAGCAGCGTTCTGGACGAACCGATCGGCTAGTTATCTTGCAATATTGCCCGAATCGAGAGTACGGTTCTCATAATCGGAAGCAGTATTCTTAACGTCTCGACCGACCGCCACCTGGAGGCCTAGTAGTGAAGAACGCCGTCGTCACCGGAGGCGGGTCAGGCATCGGCGCGGCGATCGCGAATCGACTGCGCTCCGACGGTTATCACGTCGCGACACTTGACCTCAACCCATCCGACGAGGAGTTCGCCTTCACGGCGGACGTCACCGACCGCGCCGCGATCGACAATGCCCTCGATGCCATCCGCACCCAACTGGGGCCGGTCACGATCCTGGTGAACGCCGCGGGCCTCGACGGATTCAAGCGCTTCCTCGACATCGACTTCGACACGTGGCAGCGCGTGGTGAACGTCAATCTCCACGGCGTCTTCCACTGCATCCAAGCGGTGTTGCCCGACATGATCGAGGCGGGCTGGGGCCGGATCGTCAACATCTCGTCGTCGAGCACCCATTCGGGCACCCCGTACATGTCGCACTACGTGTCGGCGAAGTCGGCGGTGAACGGACTGACCAAGAGCCTGGCCCTGGAATACGGGCCCATGGGCATCACCGTCAACGCCGTCCCGCCGGGGTTCATCGACACGCCCATGCTGCGCAAGGCCGAGAGTCGCGGCTTCCTCGGCGACATCGACAAGACCATCGAGCAGACCCCGGTGCGTCGTATCGGCAAGCCCGAGGACATCGCCGCCGCCTGCTCGTTCCTGATCTCCGACGAAGCCGGCTACATCACCGGACAGATCCTCGGTGTCAACGGCGGCAGAAACACCTAGATGACCACTCAGCGGATGACAACTCAGCCGGATCACGCAGACGAGAGGACAACCCATGGGACGCGTTGAAGGCAAGGTCGCATTCGTCACGGGCGCCGCGCGGGGACAGGGCCGCAGCCATGCAATCCGGCTGGCCGAAGAGGGCGCCGACATCATCGCCGTCGACCTGTGCGAGGACATTCCGTCCATCGGCTACCCGATGGCCACTCCCGAGGATCTCGAGGAGACCGCCCAGTTCGTCGAGAAGACCGGCCAACGCATCGTCACCGCGAAAGCCGACGTGCGGGACGCCGCCCAGCTCAGGGCCGCCCTCGACCAGGGCATCGCCGAATTCGGCAAGCTCGACATCGTGGTGGCCCAGGCCGGTGTCGCAGGCATGAAGGGCGAACCCCAGATCGACGCGTGGTGCGACGTCATCAACACAAACCTGGTCGGCACGATCAACGCCATCCAGGTCGCACTCCCCCACCTCGGCGAAGGCGCCTCGATCATCGCCACGGGCTCCACCGCAGCGTTGATGGACGTGGCCAAGGTGGACAACCCGGGCACCGACCTCGGCGGCGTGGCGTATCTGACCTCGAAGCGGGCGCTGTCCGGCTACGTCCACGACCTGGCCACCCACCTCGCGCCGCGCGGAATCCGCGCCAATGTCGTGCACCCGACCAACTGCAACACCGACATGCTGCAGAGCGAGCCGATGTACCGCTCGTTCCGCCCCGATCTCGAGAACCCCACCCGTGCCGACGCCGAGCCGGTCTTCGGCGTTCAGCAGGCGATGAAGATCCCGTACATCGAGCCGGTGGACATCAGCAACATGATTCTGTTCTTGGCCTCCGATGAGGCCCGCTATGTGACGGGCATGCAGATGCGGGTCGACGGCGGCGGCTACCTGAAGTGGTACGACTACCACATCTGATCGGAAAGGGTTTCAACTGTGAAGGTTTCGGTGGACGGACAGCGCTGCCAGGGTCACACCCTGTGCTCGATGATCGCACCTGACTCGTTCGAACTCGACGACGTCGACGGCCACGCGTCGCCGGTCTCCGAAATCGTCCCCGACGATCAGGAGGCCGCCGTTGCCGAAGCCGCCCACTCGTGCCCCGAACAGGCCATCGTCGTCGAATGACGTTGCACGCCACCAACGAGGAGACACTGCCGTGAGCATCGACGACGTCGATGAGCCGCTTGCGCGAAGAGCCGGCAGCGCAGCCGCCGACGACGAACGCAAGAAGAACACCTACCACTTCGACCGGCACACCCCGGAGTATCGGGAGCAGTTCGAGAAGATCACCGAGGAGATGCACGCCAAGTGCCCGGTGGCGTGGACCGACACGTATGACGGCCACTGGGTGGCGGCCGGCAGCAACGAGGTGTTCGAACTCGCGCGCTGCCCGGTGATCTCCAACGACCACGACCTCCACGGTGAGCGCAAGGGCTACCAGGGCATCACCATTCCCAAGGCTCAGCGCGCGACCGTCGTGCGCGGCGGCATCCTCGAAATGGACGAACCCGAGCACAGCACCTACCGCGGTGCGCTGAATCCCTACCTGTCCCCCGCGGCGATCAAGCGGTGGCAACCGTTCGTCGACGAGATCACCCGCGCCGCCATCGACGAGAAGATCGAATCGGGCCGCATCGACTTCGTCGACGACCTCGCCAACATCGTGCCCGCCGTGCTCACCCTGGCGATGATGGGTATCGAGCTCGACAAGTGGCTGATCTACAGCGAGCCGGCCCACGCCGGGGTGTCCACCCCGGAGCACTCGCCCGACGCCCCGCGGGTCGCCGAGATGAATCGGCAGATGGGCATCGACATGATCAACACCATGATGGAGATTCGGGAAACCCCGCGGCCGGGATTGGTCAACGCGCTGCTCAACCTGCGCATCGACGGGGAGCCCGCTCCCGACCTGGAGATCTTGGGCAATCTCGGGCTGGTCATCGGCGGTGGCTTCGACACCACCACCGCACTCACCGCGCACGCGCTGGAGTGGCTGTCGGAGAATCCGGACCAGCGTGAGCTGCTGAGCCGCCGGCGGGCCGAGCTGCTCAACCCCGCGACCGAGGAATTCCTGCGCTTCTTCACCCCCGCACCGGGTGACGGCCGCACCTTCGCCGACGACGTCGAGGTCGACGGCCAGCAGTTCAAGGAGGGCGAGCGACTGTGGCTCTCCTGGGCCATGGCGAACCGCGATCCCTCGGTGTTCGAGGAGCCGAACAAGGTCGTGATGGACCGGAAGGG
>JAOPWT010000262.1 GCA_025965555.1 Mycobacterium sp. | reverse complement strand
GTTCAGCGGGCTGTTCAAGTCGTTCTTCGACGTGCTACCCGAACAGACGCTATGGGACATGCCGGTCTTGATCGCGGCGACCGGCGGCACGGAACGCCATTCGCTGGTACTGGATCATGCGCTGCGGCCGATGTTTTCGTATTTGCACGCGATCGTCGCGCCGACCGGCGTGTACGCCGCCACCAACGACTTCGGCGCCCAAAGAGGGTCCGGAGCGCTCAGCGAGCGAATCGACGCCGCAGCCCGCGACTTCGCCCGCCTGCTGAGTTCGTGCGGTGCTCGTACCCGCCGCGCCGCCTTCGCGGACGAGCTGACCGAAATGCAACGCCTACTCGGCGCCGCCTCCCAGCGCAAACACACCGCAACCATTGAGGACTGACCCGTTGAGTCGCTGCCCAGGCGTCGTGGCAATTGTCGTGCACTACGCGGGTGTGCGCGCTCACCTCAAATCGACCGCCGCACAGTTGCTTCGTTGGGTAGCTTCATCATTGACGGACTGCCGGGGCAGTGGGCACGCCCCTTCCCGTTGATAGTGCACGTGAGCGTAGGTGCCGTGACGTCGCGCGCGGCCATTGAAAGTAGTCGCCCGCAGCTGTCTGATACGCAGGAGTTGACGTGGCGAACCCGCGCACCAATTACTCCTTCCGCCCGCCTTGTCAATCTCGACGACCAGGCGAGGTGGCAACAGTGGCTGGTAGCCGTAAGCGTCGGGCTGGGCGTCGGTGCGTCGGTGCTTGCGGCAATGATGTTGGAAGTCGCTACTAAAAGAGTCCAGTCAGAGAAAGAGTCCTCGAGGACCGTCGTGTTCGACACCCTCGCGCGACCTGGACCGGACGATACTGGTCGTGCTCCGCGTTCCGAAACCTCTGTCGACAGCCCCCTCGGCGAGCAGCGAGGAGCCGAGACCGACGCCATCGCTAAACGTGCTCACGCTATCGGAACGGCACTTGCTGTGCTGGCGGCATTCATCATTGGCCGAGCGACGAAGCGCTAATTGAACCAGTTGATCGTTTTCACAATGCTTTCCGATGATCCGGCGGTCCTTCGGCGACGAGGCTGGCCGCGCAGCCGCCGTCGTCAGTGTCTCACCGCCGCTTCAGATTTGAATTCCGTTGGAAGTCATCCGTGAGAACTTGAAGTCCAGCGTGAGAATTTATCAGGTGGTGTCGATTCTCAATCCGGTTGTCATATCACGGCTCGCTGACATGGAACGACAACAGGTGTCTCACTTCGTGTCATCTGGGTTGTGTCTCCAAATCGTGTCATTTTTCGATCGGCGCTGCGCTCGGCGCCGCCGTGGTTCTCATGGCGATCGTGCCACGACGCGGTCGTCCAGCAGCTTCACCACGGCCACCCGGTCATCATTTCCACTGGTGCGACGAGCGTGGCGAGTGCGATCCTTCTTGCTGCGGCGGTGTTCATGACATTCCTTGACCTCCCGTGGTGGCGCCCGATCGAGCAGTTGGAAGCGCTGGGTGGCGAACAACAGCGCTACCGGGTCGAACCGTGACGCTCAGGGCCGTGCCGAGCAACGCCAGCGCGGCAACCGCTGCCAGGGCAACGTGGACGGGGAATGCGGACAGTCCGCCGATCAAAGCCGGACCGATCGATCCGCCTCCAAACAACAAGAAGCTGAATAAGCCTTGAGCGATGGCTTGCTGTCCGTCGGGCACCAGCCGTGGTATCAATTCCACGAGGACGATCTGCGCTCCCGCGAAGCCCACGGTGCCCAATGCCACGCCCACGATGATCGCCGCCGTGGATTGGGGCGACACCGCGATCACCACAGCGCCGGTAGCGCTGAACATCCCCAGGAAGGCGCTCGTCCGCCATGCGGGAATGCGGTCTGACAACTTTGCGAGGATCCGGCCAGTGAGCACTGCGGCCGCTGCGGCCGGCATCAGCGCGACGCCAACCGCCAAAGCGCTTAGATGCGGACCACCTTCGAGTAGGTGTGGCGCGGCGGTCAGTACGCCGTAATAGCCCGCACCCAAACTCAGGCCGATGATGCCGGCGGGAACAAACCCACGCGTGGCGATCACGCTTCTCGGCACGAAGCCCTCGGGCCTGCGGTGTATGCGAAGGACCAATGCCGCGCTGCTCAGCAGTGCGATAGTGAGAAGCAGGGCGATCCACATCGGCGACATGTGGGTGGGAGCCTGTAACAGGGTTATCAGGCTTGCGCCCATCGCGGATAACAAGGCAGCCCCGAGGACATCGATGCCAACGTGGGCCTCGTGCGCAGACGGCGCGCGCCGCGCTGCAGGCAGCAGCGGCGCGAGCACCAGCGCTGGTACGGCGAGCGTCCATCGCCAACCAGCGAACTCGGTGAGAACGCCACCCACCAACGTTCCCATACCTGAGGTCGTAGCCACGCACGCGGCGACGATGGATAGCGCGGTGGTCCGGTCGGCGCCGGTGAAGACGTGGTCGACATAGCGGTAGACACTGATTACCGTGCCGCCGGCTCCTAGGCCGCCGATCAACCGACCGATGACGATGACGAGTAGGGACGGCCCGAGTGCGGCCAAGACCGAGCCGAAGGTGAGCATCGCCGCTGCGGCGATCAGCGTCGCACGTACGCCGTTGCGCTGGGCTGCGCGGCCCATCAACGGCATCGAGACGGCGGCTCCCAGTGCCCACGCTGCGATGACCCAGGCGGTCGACCCGAAAGAAGCGTGCAGGGCGGAGGCGATGGTGGGTAGCGCGACTGATGGCGCGCCGATCGCCACGGAGGCAGGCGCGGTCACCAGCCCCAGGAGGATGCCGGTTCGCCGTACTGCATGTCGAGGAGGCGCCTCAACGGCGGCGAATGGCCTCATGATGGTGCCTCGCAAGAGGCGCTGAGGAGTGTCTGGACCGCGACACGGGTGGCGTCGAGGATGTTGTCTTTGCGGGAGCTAGTCAACACCGTGTCGGCACCGTGGTAGAGGGTCTGCAGCTGCGCGGCGAGCATGTCGGGATCGTCAGCGCCGGCGGCGTGTGCCAGATCCTCGAACAGTTGGAAGATCGCGCCCCGGTAAGAAGCGAGCGCGTCGTGAACGCTCGATCCGACCGACGGTTCGGCGGTGGCTCTGGCGAATGGGCAGCCCCGGAACGTGTCGAGGCGCAGCCATCGCGCTTGTACGTCGAATATCGCCAGGATCGCGTCTCGCGGATCGTCACAGTCGGCTACTGCGCGCCGCATTTCCGCGATGTTGCGTTCGTGTCGGACAGCCAAGTAGCTCGCGATCAGGTTTTCCTTGCTGCCGAAGAGTCTGTAGAGGGACGCCTTGGCCACCCCGGCGTGGTCGATGACCCGGTCGATGCCGACCGAATGCACGCCCTCGTTGTAGAACAGTTCGTCGGCGGCGGCCAGGAGTCGTTGTCGGGCCGAGGCTTCTTCGCCACTCGGAGTCTCTGTGGAAGTGCTCATGCGGACCACCGAGCCTCGGGCAGGTGGGTGAAGAAGCGCCTTATCTCATCGGCTGCGCGATCGGGATCTTCGTGGTGCGGGAAGTGCCCAGCATCGGGGAAGGTCGCGAAGTCCAGGTCGGAGAAGAACTCGCCGAGGCGGTCGGTCCACGCTATGTCGAGCGCCGAGTCGTGTTCAGTCCATCGCACCGCGGTGGGTAATTCGATGGGAGATGGCGATTGCGCGTGTGCGGCGTATTCGCGCGCCCGCTGGTCCACGATGGCTCGGTAGTGTGCGAAACCGCCCTCGAGGTTGCCCGGCTTCTCCATGTTGGCGACGAACGCGTCGATGGTCTGCGCGTCGAAGGCATCACGGCGGTAAGTCCAGCTCCGCAACCAGTGAGTGACGTACAAGCGCACACCATCCGGGGACGACTTCAACAGCGCCGGCGCGATGTCGCTCTGATTGAAATAGGTATGCCAGACGTGCGGCAGGTGCACGGGCGTGTTGAAACGGTCACCCACGCCCGGGTAGAGGAAGTTGAAGAAGAACAGACCCGAGATGAGCTCGGGCGCGCGACGAGCCAACACCTGCGCCACAGTCGCCCCGACATCGTGGGACACCACACCGATCGGGTTGATATCCAACGCCTCGATTAATTCGGCGAGGTCGGCAGCTTGATCTTCGGGGCCGAACGGCCCGTCGGGTTTGTCACTGTCACCGAACCCACGCAGATCGGGGGCGAACACTTCGAATTCGTCTTTGAGCCGTTGCATGACCGGCTCCCAGGTGAACCAAAACTCTGGCCAACCATGCAACAGGAGCAGCGGCCGCCCCTGTCCCGCGCGCGCTAGGTGCAAGCGTGCGCCGTTGACGTCAACGAAGCCTTCGGTTACGCCACTCGCGACCTTCTCGACCGTTTGCAACGGACTCTCCAATCAGTGAGACAGACCTGTCTGTCTCAGAGTACGCACCTTAGCTGTATTTGCAATACCGTTTTTCCGAGATGCGAGGTCGCCACCGCAGCAGCCAGCCTCGATCTGATCGACCGGAGCAGCCTGGCGAGGCACCGGCCACGCGAGTTCGCAACGCTTTGAACTTTCTGGTTGTTGATCCCAGAATTGGTCTTTCTCCGCCGCGGCGCGTTCTACTCAAATTTCGACAGCCTCGAGGAGTTGTTTTTCACCCTCTACGACGAGAGCGCTCGGCTCATCGCCGGCCAGGTCACCGACGCCCTCACCGCCCGCGATATCAACCCCAGGCTCGAGGCGGTCATCGAACGCGTCACCTCCACTTTGCTTCTCAATCGCGACTGGTTGCTGATCAAAACCGACTTCCTGCTGCACGCCGCCCGAAACCCCGCTGTCGCCGACCGCCTCGCCGCCCACCGCCAACAGCTGCGCACTGAGATTGAGAAGCGGCTCGACGGTGCGAGTGATCGACTGAGCCTTCCCGACGCGATCGGCGACACTTCTAACGCCGCCCGGGCCGTCGTCGCCGCCTACGACGCAGTCACCGTTCAACTGTTACTGGACGGCGACCTCCAAGCAGCACGAACCTGGCTCACCCAACTCCTCACCGCGCTACTCAACCGCTAACCACCAGCCGAAACAAAGCGGCCCAGCTCCATTGACCTGGCGGTCCTCGGCTTCGGGATGTCGGCCGACTGACGACCGTTGCGCGCGCACCGAGATGGTGGTGTGTCTCAAACCGATGTCCAAAAGGACATCGAGTGGACATTTGAAATGAGATTTGGACACGGAATTTGAGGTTCTATAACAATATTCATCATGCAGTTGCTGTAGCTTCTCAAACTTGATGTCCACACGCGATGCGTTGAACTGCACTAACGTAGCTCGTTTCACGTGATTGAATCGCACTGGAAATCCCGGAGGCTCCTGACCTTGGAAACGAGGATGCAGGTATGCCTACGGAGCCGTCATCGGGAAAGAAGTCGACCAGCCGTCGCTACAGCATGGAGGAGAAGGCCGCTGCGGTGCGGATGGTGCGCACCTTGCGGTCCGAGCTGGGGACCGAGCAGGGCACGGTGTCGCGTGTTGCTCGTCAGCTCGGGTATGGGGTGGAGTCGGTGCGCTCGTGGGTGCGCCAGGCCGACATCGACGACGGTTGTGCACCGGGGATGTCCACCGAGGAGTCGGCGAGGATCAAGCAGCTTGAACAGGAGAACCGAGAACTCAAGCGTGCCAACGAGATTCTGAAACGAGCAGCGAGTTTCTTCGGCGCGGAGCTCGACCGCCAACACAAGAAATAGTCGACTTCGTCGACGCCCACCGCGAGGAGTTCGGGGTCGAGCCCATCATCACCGTCCTGCGCACCGCAGGGGTGACGATGGCTCCGAGCACCTAATGGGAGAGTCGGGCCAATCCCGACACGCCGGACCGGCAGGGTTCACTGACCAAGCACCGATCCCGGCGCAGTCTGACCGAGAGCTGCCGGCAGGTGATCAGTGCAGTTGCGGCCACGGATGCGTCGTGAGATCTCGTATATGTAGACGGTGACCCTGCCGGTCCTCCACGAGGCAAGTGATCGGCTTGTGAGATGCCGCGCCACCGAGCGCTATCCATTAGGTCGCCGCGCCCGCCTCGAGCTCCACGAAATTGCCGTCCATCGAAACGAGGAGGTCACCTTGAGCATTACTTGCGGGATCGATTGGGCCGAGGCCCACCACGACGTCGCGTTGATCGACGAGCGCGGAGTCATGCTGGCGCACACCCGAATCGACACCGGGACTGCTGGATTCGGCGCGTTACTCGCTTTGATCGCCGAGCACGGGGGCGGGCTGGATGACACCGCGATAGCGGTCGAGACGGACAAGAATCTGATCGTCGTCGCGTTGGTCGAAGCTGGGTTCACCGTGTATCCGATCAATCCGCGCGCGGTCGCGCGTTATCGGGAGCGCTTCGGCCAGGCGGGCGGGAAGTCCGATCCCGGTGACGCCGCGGTGCTCGCGCACATTCTGCGCACCGACCGCCACTTGCACCGCCGAATGCCGGCCAACACGAACCAAGCCGGTGCGATCAAGGTACTGGCGCGCCAGCACCAGGAGGCGATCTGGGCGTTACACCAAACTGTCAGCCGACTTCGGTCAGTGTTACTTGACTTCTATCCGCAAGCGCTGCATGCGTTTCCGAATCTCAAGCATCACGCCGCCACCACTGTGCTAGCCGGCGTCCCGACTCCTGGCGACGCCCAAAAACTGACCCAGACTCGCGTAACGAGCCTGTTGCGCCGTTCTGGCCGCGGCAACCATCCCATGCTGGCGCAGCGGATCCTCACCGCACTGCGGACCCCGGCGCTGCGTCAACCGACGTGCGTCGAAGTGGCCTACGGACATGCCGTGCAAGGGCTGGTGGGAACCGTCGTCGCGATGCGGGCCGCCGTCGACGCACTCGAGAAGGCACTCCTCAATGAGTTCGATCAACACCCTCAGTCGACTCTGCTGCGCTCGGTCCCGGGACTCGGACCGGTACTAGCAGCTCGGATACTGGCCGAAGTCGGCGACGACCCAACACGATTCGACAACCCCCAGAGTCTGCGCGCCTACGCGGGCACAGCACCGGTCACCATCGCCTCCGGGCGTTCGCATTACGTCAAAGCCCGCAAAGTCCGCAACAAACGCCTCGCCGATGCCTGCCACTGGTGGGCCTTCACCACCTTGACCAAGTCAGAGGGCGCCCGCGCCCACTACGATCGCCGCCGAGCCGCCGGAGACCATCACAACGCCGCGCTCCGCAACCTGGCCAACAAACTCCTCGGCCGCCTGTGGTGGTGCCTGGACAACCACCAGCCGTGGACTGAAGACGGTGCCTGGCCGAACACATCTCCTCCCGAAGAAATGACCGCGGCTTGACCGTCACTGGCGTGGGATGTCTACTACGACACCAAGACGCGGCTGCCGTCGGCGCGGGCCCAGCGCGACGCCGAGATGACGCCAGCCCTGGTGACGCTCTGGGAAGACAACTACCGGGTCTACGGGGCGCGCAAGCTGTGGAAGGCCGCCCACCGTGCTGGGCACGACGTCGGGCGTGATCAGGTGGGGCGGTTGATGCGCGCGGCCGGCATCCAAGGCGCACGGCGCGGGAAACGGGTGCGCACCACCAAGCCGGACCTGACAGCGGCGCGGCATCCCGATCTGGTGCGCCGCGACGTCACCGCGACGTCACCGAATCAGCTGTGGGTGACTGATTTGACGTACGTGCCGACGTGGGCCGGGGTGGCGTATGTCTGCTTCATCACCGATGCCTTCAGTCGGATGATCGTGGGGTGGCGGGTCGCATCGCACATGCGTACCAGCATGCTGCTCGACGCGATTGAGATGGCCCGCTGGTCGCGGGGAAAGACGTTGGGCGGCTTGCGATGTCACTCCGACGCCGGATCGCAGTTTACGTCCATCAGGTACGGTGAACGCCTGGCCGAGATCGGTGCGGTGCCCTCCATCGGGACCGTCGGGGACAGCTTCGACAACGCGCTCGCGGAGACGGTGAACGGCTACTACAAGGCCGAGCTGATCTACGGACCCGCCCGGCCAGGCCCATGGAAGACCGTTGAGGACGTCGAGCTGGCCACCCTGGGCTGGGTGCACTGGCACAACACCCACCGACTGCATGGCTACCTCGGAGACCTACCACCCGCAGAGTACGAAGCTGCGTTCTACGATGACGAACGGACCGACCGACCCCTGGTCGAAATCCAATAGTTCGAGCCTCCGGCAGAACCAGTGCGATTCATAGATCCTTTTGGGCGGGGCTTGTCCTCCCCGAGAAACGTCGCGGCCTGGCGCACGATGGCCAGCTCGGTTTCCAGCTCTCGGATCCGGCGGCGAGCCGCGCGCAGCTCGGTCGATTCACTCGATGGCACGCCAGGACGCGCACCGCGGTCGATGTCGTCCTGTTTGATCCACTTGGACAGCGTGACGGGATGGATGCCGAGGTCATCAGCGGTCTGCTTCTGAGGTTTCCCTGCTCGGACCAGCGCGATCGCACGGGCACGGAACTCGGCCGGATAAGGGCGTGGCATGACGGTCAGCCTTTCGTACAGGCCGTCACTTAGTGACCGAATCTGGAACCCAAACGGTGGGTCAGGTCAAACTGTCACTTGA
>JAOPWT010000253.1 GCA_025965555.1 Mycobacterium sp. | reverse complement strand
TGATCTCGGCACTGGCCACCGCGACGAAGAACCTGGGCCTGGTCTACACCAGTTCGATCGCGCAGAGCCTGCCGTTCGACTTCGCGCGCCGCATCTCCACGCTGGACCACTACACCCGCGGCCGGGTGGGCTGGAACATCGTGACCAGCTTCTCGGACAACACCTACCGAAACTACGGTCACGACAAGCTCATCGAGCACGACCTGCGCTACGAGATCGCCGAGGAGTACGTCGACGTCGTCTACAAGCTGTGGGAAGGCTCCTGGGACGAGGACGCTCTGCGTGCCGACAAGCAGGCCGGGGTGCATGCCGACGCGACCAAGATCCACAAGATCAACCACGTCGGTGAGTACTTCTCGGTAGAGGGTCCACACTTCGTGACGCCGTCCCCGCAGCGCGTTCCATTGCTGTTTCAGGCAGGCGCGTCGCCAGTGGGCCAACGTTTCTCGGCACGCAACGCCGAGGGCGTGTTCATCTCCAGTCCCGATCCCGAGTCGGCCCGTGGCCTGATCGACGAAACCCGCGAGCTCGCAGCCGGTTACGGCCGCGATCCCTACGACGTCAAGTTCTTCCAGGGTCTCTCGCTGGTGGTCGGCCGTACGTCGGAGGAGGCCAGGGAGAAGGAAGCTCAGATCGAGGCACTGTCCAGCATCGAAGGCGTGCTGTGCCACATCCTCGGCGACGCAGGGATCGACGCCGGAGCGCTGCCCTTGGACACGTCGCTGTCCGATCTCGGCGAGTTCCGTGGCGTGCAGGGCTGGTTCCGGTGGGCGGCGGAGGCGGCAGGCACGACGGAGCCCACCATCGCCGATCTGGGCCGTGCCTTCGAGCGCAGCAGTCGCATCGTCGGCTCGCCGGAGGAGATCGCCGACAAGCTCGAGGAATGGCGCGACGCTGGCATCGACGGAGTCAACGTGTTCCACGCCGTCCGCCCAGGCACCTTCAAGGACATCGCTGATTTGCTGTTCCCGGAACTGCGCAAGCGTGGACTGCTGAGCTCTGACAAGTCGGGGACGTTGCGGCACAAGCTGTCTGGCGGCGGATCCGATCGCGTGCCTGCGACACACCCGGCAGCGAAGTACCGCGGCGCATTCTCCGACAACTCGCTGGCCGACAAGATCGCCGAACCGTTGTCGCTGCCTGCTCGGGTGTAGCGGCCACCCGAGCGCGGCGCTGTCGCGAGGTGTCGGACCGTGGTGGCATACTCGAACACATGTTCGATAAAGGCGCGCAGCCCACCGCGTTGTTGCAACGGGTGTGCTCCGCGTCGCGAGCCGAGGCGTGTGCGGCCGCGGATCGTCTGGTGGCTGTCGGGGAATTGTTCAGTCTACGGATGCGCCAGTCCGAGGAGACCGCGGACTGGGCCATCGACGCCATGGACGCCGTCAGCGCGGAGGTCGCCGCTGCTCTATCGATCAGCCAGGGCTTGGCCGCCAGCCACGTCCGCTACGCCCGCGCCCTGCGCGAACAACTACCGATGCTCGGCCGGGCCTTCATCGCAGGCGACATCGACGAGACCACCTTCCGCACGTGCGTGTTCCGCACCGGCCTGATCGACGACGACGACGTCCTGGCGTCCGTCGATCGCGACCTGGCAGTGGCCGTGCCGAGGTGGGGGTCGATGAACCGCAGCGCACTTGCCGGGCGCATCGACAAGATCGTCGCGCGAGTAGACCTGGATGCGGTGCGACGTCGCCGCGACCGCCTCGCCGGCCGCGAGGTTGTGATGGGCGACGTCGACAACGGCTTGTCCGAGATCCACGCCACCCTGTTCGCGCCCGACGCCCATGCCGTCAGCGAGCGGCTGACCGCACTGGCCGACACCGTCTGCCAGGCCGATCCACGCACCTTGGCCGAACGCCGCGCCGACGCACTCGGCGCGCTGGGCGCCGGTGCGGACCGGCTCGGCTGCCGGTGCGGGCAGCCGGACTGTCCGGCAGGTGGGACCGCGGCCAGCGCAGTGGTGATCCACGTGCTCGCCGAGCAGGGCACCCTCGACGGGACAAGCGTTGCGCCCGGGGCGATGCTCGGCTTCGAGGGTCTGCTGCCACCGGAGTTGATTGCCGAACTGGCGAAGGCGGCCCGGCTGCGGCCGCTGGTCCATCCCCGCGACGCCGCACCCGAGGCGGGTTACGTCCCGTCGCGGGCGCTGGCCGACTTCGTGAGGCTGCGGGACCTGACGTGCCGCTTCCCGGGCTGCGACGTGCCGGCCACCAGGTGCGACGTCGACCACAGCATCCCCCACCGCGAGGGCGGACCCACCCACGCCTCCAACCTGAGCGCCAAGTGCCGCCTGCACCACCTGCTCAAGACGTTCTGGGGCTGGCGCGACGAACAACTCCGCGACGGCACCATCATCTGGACCTCACCAGCCGGGGAGCGTTACGTCACCACCCCGGGCAGCGCCCTGATCTTCCCCAGCCTGTGCGCCCCGACGGCGTTGGTCGCGGTGCACGACATCCCCACGCAGCGCTGCGGTGACCGCACCGCGATGATGCCCCGACGATCACGCACCAGAACACAGAGCCAGACCCAATACATCACCGACGAACGCAGGCGCAACCGTCAACTCCGCACCGGCGGAAGCCAACCCGTCCGATACGACGAAGACTTCGAATACCACGACACCTTCCCCGAGGCCCCCGACCCGCCACCCTTCTAGGCGGATTACTTCGGACTGATCGCAACCCTCGGTGCGGGGGATGGAGCAGCATACGTTTCATGGGTATTGCGGGCGCGTAAAGGGCGTCATCGCAGTGTGTTTCGCGACGCACGTCTGAGAAGAGGACCCATGACCGACCTTGCCATTAGGGAGCCGATAGCGGCCGAGGCCCGTACCCCGGCGGTCGCGAAGGAGGGAAACCCCGCCCTATTGGCGCTGCCCTTGGTGATTGCCGGTGGCTTCGGGCTGGGCCTCACCAATACCGGCATCGTCGACGTCGCTGCCGCCGCGGTGCCGATCCTGTTGTCGGCCACCGCGATCGGACTGCTGACCGTGCTGGTGGTACGGCTGCCGTGGACCTATCCGCTGCTCCTCGCCATCGTCGACGTCGCTCTGGTTTTTCTGTGGATCGGCAATCTCACCGGGAGTACGACAGCTACCCACGTCGGCGGATGGTTCGTCTTCGCCTTCGTCGCGCTGGTGGGCTACTACTACGTCGCCGCG
>JAOPWT010000228.1 GCA_025965555.1 Mycobacterium sp. | reverse complement strand
ACGTCGCACCGTCCTCGATCCCCTGCTACTCGAGGCGGCCCGCGATGCCGGTGCCGAGGTTCGCATGCCGGCCCGCGTGATGCGAGTGCTCAGGGAGGACGGCAGGGTGTGCGGAGTCGAGGGTGTCGAGCGTGGCGCCCGTTTTCGCGCCACCGCACCGCTGGTAATCGGCGCCGACGGACGAAATTCGACGATAGCGCAAGCGGTCAATGCCCCCTATCAACGGCGAGGCAGCGCCTCGGGCGCGATCGTCTACGGCTACTTCGCGGGACTTCCGCGAGATCGGTATCACTGGGCATACCGCCCGGGAGTCGCCGCAGGCGTGGTTCCCACCAGCGACGGGCTGGCGTGCGTGTGGGCGGGAACCGCGAGCACCAGGTTCGTCGAACGGCGGTCCGCGGGCCTTTTGGCCGCCCTCCGATCGCTGCTCGCCGAGGCTAGTCCGACAGTGGCGCGTTCGATCGGCCACGCAGCTCCGGTCGGCACATTGCGGGCCTATCCAGGCCAGGGCAGCTGGATCCGGGAATCCGCAGGCCCTGGCTGGGCTTTGGTTGGCGACGCCGCCTATTTCAAGGACCCCATCACCGCCCACGGCATCACCGACGCGCTGCGTGACGCGGAACTGCTGGCCCGCGCCGTACTCGGCGCGCCGAGTGCACGGCGGGCCCAGCTCGAGGCAGTCCGCGACTACGAGCGCACGCGTGATCGGCTCTCTGAGCCCTTGTTCGACATCACGGAGCGGATCGCAAGCTATCGCTGGGATCTGGTAGAGCTGCGCGGGCTTCTTCGAGAGCTGAGTCAGGCAATGCGGCCCGAAGTCGACGCCTTGCTCGAGTTCGACGACGGCCGCAGCCTGAGTGGCTGCCGTCGATGATCCCGTCCCGAACGATCCAGATGCGGCGCTCATCGCGCTAGTCGAGGTGCTGGGCCTAAGCGTCTGGTTCTCGGCGACCGCGGTGGTGCCCAGCCTGCGCGTGGAATGGGGCATCGGGTCGACGGCGGCGGTGTGGCTGACCGCCTCCGTACAGATCGGGTTCGTCGTCGGGGCGCTCACCTCGGCAGTGACAAACCTCGCCGACCGCATCCCACCGCAGCAGCTGCTCGCGGCCAGTGCCCTGTGCGCCGCGACGTGCACGGCGTTACTGGCCTTGTTCGTCGATGGTCTCGCCGCGGCAATCCCATTGAGATTCCTCACCGGGATGTTCCTCGCCGGCGTGTACCCGGTGGGGATGAAGCTGATGGTTTCGTGGTCGCAATCTTCGGATCGAGGCCGAGCGTTCGGGGTGCTGCTCGCGGCCCTGACCCTTGGTTCCGCACTGCCGCATCTCATCAGTGGTCTTGCACCGTTGCCATGGAGAAGTGTGATGCTCGCGGCCGCGGCGTTGACCGCAGCGGCAGCGGTCATCGCCGTCGGTCTGATCCGACCGGGTCCGCAGCTGGACATCCGTGTCGCCACATCGAATCCGCGGTCCGCCATCGCGATCTTCACCGAACGCAAAACCAGACTGGTGAGCTTCGGCTACTTCGGACACATGTGGGAGCTCTACGCCCTGTGGACCTGGCTGGCGACGTTCGTCGCTGCCGGCCGCACCCAACTCGGTGACGCGACGTCGCCGACCGGTCTGATCGTGTTCGCCGCGATCGGAGTCGCGGGTATGGCCGGATGCCTTCTGGGAGGGTGGGCTTCGGACCGTTTCGGTCGCCCCCGTGCCGCGTTGGTGGCACTGGTGGTCAGCGGAGCGTGCTGCGCGGCATCACCGGTTTTCTTCGCCGCCCCGACAGCCGTTCTCATCGTCTTTCTGTTGGTGTGGGGCGCCGCCGTCATCGCCGACTCGGGCGCCTTCTCGACCTCTCTGAGCGAGACGACAGACCCGCGATACGTTGGCACCGTACTCACCGCGCAGACCGCCGTCGGCTTCCTGTTGACGGTCGTCACGATCCAACTCGTCCCGCTCGTCGCGGGCCTGATCGGTTGGCAGTACGCGTTTCTGCTACTGGCGCCCGGCCCCCTGATCGGCGCCATGGCGATGTCAGCCCTGCGCGTCGCTGCGCACCAACCACATCCCACGGAGGAAACTCATGACCAGAAATTCAACACGCACAATCCCGTTCGTCGGTCAGACCGCGGAGCTCTCGCGCACCGTCGATGACAACGACATCGTTCTGTTCACCGCGATCAGTGGTGATCGCAATCCCCTGCACTATGACGACGCCGCAGCCAAGGCGTCCCGCTTCGGGGAAATCGTCGTGCAGGGCGGTATCACCAGCGCGATCCTCAATGCCGTCGTTGCGGAGAAGCTGCCGGGGCCGGGCACGGTATTCCTTGAGGTGAGCTGGGCGTTCAAGGCCCCGGTGCGCCCAGGGGACACGATCACCGGGCGTGTCGAAGTGACGTCGACGCGCACGGACAAGCCGATCACCGAACTCAAGACGAGCGTGATCCGCGACGACGGAACGGTCGTGCTCGACGGAACAGCGGTCTGCTACACCATGGATTTGACGAGCCGGGACGTTCAATGACATCGAGCGCTTTCGCGCAGGCGCCATCCGGTTGAGGTAGACAATGAGCGGGTGCACCCCAATGCGACGCCGGACGGCCTGGGACCGGGTCCTCGCAGAGCCGAGTTGCTGGCGGCGGTATCGCTGGCGATCGACCTCGGTCTGGGTCAGCCGATGGAACACATGCTTCGGTCGTCGCTGATCGCGAGTCGCATCGCCGAACGCATGGGCCTAGACGCACATCAACGGGCGACGATGTACTACGCCAACCTGGTGGGCTGGATTGGGTGTCACGCTGAATCCCATGAGCTTTGGGAGCTCTTCGGAGACGACATCGCTTGGCGCGCAGACACTTACGCGGTGGACATGGCCGGGCTGCCGTTTCTGCGTTTGATGATGAACCATCCGGCACGGGAATTGCCGGGTAGGGAACGCATCATCCGTTCGGCTGCATTTCTGCTCACGGCTCGTGGTCAAGTGGCCAGGCTGGTCCATTCGCATTGCAGCTCCGCCGGGGTACTTTCCGATCGGATGGGTTTGAGCGTTGAGGTCGGAAGGGCGTTGGGCTACGTCTTCGAACGCTGGGACGGCCAAGGTCTGCCCAATGGTGCTCGGGGAAAAGATATTCCGATCGAGATCCACATCGTTCACGTGGCCGACGTCGTTGAGGTTCACCTACGCGTAGGTGGGGTCGAGCACGTGGTCGACGTTGTTCGTTCCCGGCGTGGCACTCAGTTCAGCCCGGCCGTGGTCGAGGTTTTCGAGAGTGACGCGACCGCGATCGTCGACGGATTGCTCGACATTGACGTCTGGACGGCCTCGTTGGCGCAAGCGCCGGATCGTGACGAAACCCTTGACGGTGACGAGCTCGACGAGATGCTTAGAGCAATGGGCGACTTCGTCGATCTCAAGTGTCCGTTCACCTTTGGACATTCGCGTGGCGTCGCTGACCTGGTGGCCCCGGCGGCACGACACCTCGGTATGTCGCAGAATGACGTCACGTCTCTCTATCGGGCGGCCCTCGTGCACGGGATCGGGAGAATGGGCGTGTCCAACAAGATCTGGGAGAAGGCAGGACCGCTCAGCACGGCCGAATGGGAACGGGTTCAGATGTATCCGTATCTCAGCGGCCGGATACTGAGCCGGGTCAGCGGCTTGGAATCGGTGGTGGCCCTGGCGACCAAGCACCGTGAAAGGATTGACGGGTCCGGCTTTCCCCGAGGGATCGGCGGCGCCGAGTTGACCCCACAGGACCGGTTGCTGGCCTCCGCGGTGGCCTATCGCCGACTTCTCGAGCCTCGTCCCCATCGGCCGGCGTTGGATTCCCGCGACGCTGCCGATCAGGTGCGTCGTGAGGCGCGCGCCGGCCGCCTCGACGCGGAATCCGTGGAGGCCGTTTTGCTGGCGGCGGGGCATCGGGCATCCCGGCGGACGCCATGGCCGGCGGGACTCACCAACCGCGAGGTCGAGGTCCTGCGACTAATCGCGCAAGGCCGGTCGAACCGTGAGATCGCCGCCGAGTTGTACATCGCAGAGAAGACCGCGGGCAATCACGTCGAGCGTGTCTACGCGAAGCTGGGCGTCAACAATCGCACGCAGGCCAGTCTCGCGGCGATCGATCGGGGCCTGGCGAGCATCCCGGTCTGAGCCGCGCGCCGAGGGGGCGCGGGTCCGGCGGCGGGGTTCGTTCAGGCGTCTTCCAGCGCTTCACCGATTTCTTGCGCCACCCGGCTGCGCTGGTTCTGCGCGAGCGCATGGCCAGCGGCGATCGCCAACGCGATCGGCCACTCGATGATCTCGAACGCCGCAAGCGCGCCCAGTGCCCCGAAGTAGGCGACCTGCTCGGGTCTGGGGACACGGACGCGTCCGAGGATGGGCAGGTTCACCGCGAACGAGTCCGCGTCGCGGATGCGGGCGACGGTGTCGCGGTGACTTGCTGACGATGACTTTTCGGCCATTGGTCATCTCCTGATCATGGCGAATTCGACGTTTGGTCGACTGACGCGCCCACCGTGGCAGGCGTGGCGAATTCATCTGTGGTGGGCTCGGATCCGTTGACCGACGTCGTCGCCGATGTGCTGACCTTGCCGTTGCGCGAGTTGTACGCGGTGCTGTGGCGGATCGGCGTGGTGGAGATCGTCGACTGATCGTCGCGCCCGGTGGTGCGAACTGTGGCTAGCACCCGGGGTGCGATGGCCGCGATGGTGGTCGCCACGGCTGCGGCGGACAGTGCCTGCGTCCAGCCGACGGGCCCCAACGGCGTGTTGCCGAGCAGCTGGCTGACCCCGGGTGTGCTCACCAGCGCACCGAGCGCGATCAATGATCCCGCCGCCGTGCCCACCACCAGCGGACTGTGGGAGTCGATGAGCGTTTGGCCGAGCTGGGTGGTGACGAGGGCGATGAGGGCAACGGTCGACGCCCGCCGAGGTCGCCCGGTCACACTGGCCAGGGCCCACGCCACCGTCGCGGCGCCGGCGGTCGTCACTCCGCGGACCGCGACCGTCCGCCACAGCGCCGCTTGATCCGGTCCGCGACCCGCGCCGGAGACGCGGCCCGTCGGCCGGCTGACGGCCAGCGCAGCGGCCGGAAGCGCATCGGTGAGCATGTTGACCAGGAGCAACTGACGGGTGTTCAGCGGCGACCGCCCGGTGATCGCCGTTCCCGCAATGGCGAACGCGACCTCGCCGGCATTGCCACCGAGCAGGACCGACACGGCAGCTTGCACCCGCTGCCACAGCTGGCGGCCCTCGTCGAGGGCGTCGAGCAGCGCTTCGATGCGTCCGTCGAGAAGCATCACGTCCGCCGCGGTGCGCGCGGGATCGCTGCCGTGGGAGGCGATTCCGATGCCCACCGTGGCGGTGCGGATGGCCGCCGCGTCGTTGGCGCCGTCGCCGACCATCGCGCAGACCAGACCCAACCGTTCGAGCGTCTCGACGATCTGTACCTTGTGTTCGGGGGCCATGCGGGCGAACACCAGACGGTCGCGGACGGCGCGTTCCTGGGCCCGGCGCGACATGGTCTGCCATTGCGCGCCGCTGATCACCTGACCCGCGTTGACGGGCAGACCCAGTTCGGCCGCAATCGCGGTGGCCGTGACCGGATGGTCACCGGTGATGAGCCGGACGCCCGTCCCACGGGTGGCGAGTTCGGCCAGGACGCTGGCACTTTCGGGCCGCGGAGTGTCCGACAGCCCGAGCAGCCCGTGGAATTCGAGGTCCTCTCCGCACAGGGCGGCGAACGACTCGGCGTCCTCGCGCGCGGCACTCACCTCGCTGTCCGTCACCGGCCGGGAGGCGACGGCCAGCACGCGCAGGCCGTCGGCCGCCATCTTCTCCACCATCTCGGCGGCCGCCTCGGCGCCGCCCCGGCACGCCGCGAGGACCGCTTCGGGTGCGCCCTTGATGGACAGGTGCCCGTCGTGAATCGCCGCCGAGAAGGGACGACCGGCGCGAAACGGCAGGCGCACGTCGGCAGTATCGGAACCGGGCGATGCAGCCGCGCCGGCCTGGGCCACTGCGTAGTCGGTGGCGTGTTCCTGACGCTCGCCGTTGGCGGCTGGGGTGGCGCGCACCGCCGATGCCAGAACTTCGTCTTCGGACAGTTCTCCGACGGGCGTGACGCGGGTGACCCGCAGCCGGTTCTCGCTGAGCGTGCCGGTCTTGTCGAAGCACACGACGTCGACGCGGCCGAGCGCCTCCACCGAACGTGGGCTGCGGACCAAGGCGCCCGAACGCGTCAGCCGCCGAGCGGAGGCCTGCTGAGCAAGCGTCGCCACCAGCGGCAGCCCTTCGGGTACGGCGGCGACGCTCACCGCGACACCGCCGGTGATGGCGGAACGCAGACCCGTCCGCCGGAGCAGACCGAGCATCGCGACGATGCCGCCGCCGGCCAGACTCAACGGCAAAGCCCGTGTGGTGAGCTCGCTCAGCTGGGACTGCAGCCCGACGGCGGACTCCCGCCCACCGGACGCCAGCGCCGCCCGCCGGGCCTGCGTTTGGGCCCCTACGGCGGTGACGACGGCCGTGCCGATGCCCGCCACCACGGTGGTCGAGGCATGCACCAGACAGGCGCGCTCGGCGATCGGCGCAGCGGGGGTCGCGTCGAGTTGCTTTGGCACGGGCAGGGACTCACCGGTGAGAGCGGATTCGTCGAGCTCGAGGTCCACGGCTTCGACCAGCCGGGCGTCGGCGGGCACGACCTCCCCGGGCCGCACCTCGATGACGTCACCCATACGCAGATCGTCGGCCTCGACGGTCTGGTAGCCGCCCGTGACGACCAGCCGTGCGGGAGGGACCTGCACGGCCAGCAGTCGCCGAAGCAGCCGTTCGGCGCGCAGCTTCTGCGTCGCGGCCAGCGCAGCGTTGCCCATCAGTACCGACCCGACGAGCACCGCGTCCACTGGGGAGCCGAGCACCGCGCTGGCGGCAGACCCGATTGCGAGCACGGGGGTCAACGGATCGGAGTGTTAGTCGCGCTTCGCGGCGGCGATGTCACCGACGGTGGCGCGCACTGGCTAGAGGACCGACCCGGCGGCGTTGCCGAGCGTCGCGGCGGTGGCGTTCATCCGTACCCGCGGTGGCGGCGCCGGTGCGTGCGCAGGCGTCGGCAACAGCCGGCGCACCTGCTCGACGGACATGGCGTGCCACTCCTGCGTAGAGGGAGCCGGGGGCGGGGTGGCACCGAGAGCGTTTCGCGCGATCCGGTAGCCCGTCCACGTGCCGGCCGCCGCTCCGGCAGCGATCGGACCCGGTCCCCGTCCGCGAACCCCGGGCACCATCAGCAAAGCACCGAGAACGCTTGCGCCGGTGGCAATTT
>JAOPWT010000195.1 GCA_025965555.1 Mycobacterium sp. | reverse complement strand
GGCGTGCAGCGCGCCTACGACCTCGTGGTCGCGAACGCCTCCTCCTCGGGGGCCGCGGGGGGCACGGCCAGTGCGACGATGTATGCCATGGTGTGGACCGTCTACATGGTGCTCTTCGGCGCCACCTCGGCCTACATCGGTGGCGAGGTTCGCCGCGCCCGCAGCTCACAGCGCATCGGCATGCTCGGTTCGTTGATCCTCACCGGCGGTGCCATCGCAATCCTGTTGAGCCTGTTGATCTCTCGTATCGGAGACAACTTCCTCAACGGTCTGTCGGCGACCGACCCCGCAGACCTCGGACTGGCGTTCCTGCCGAACTACAACGAACTGCTCACCATCGGCGCGGGCGGCAACCTGTTCTGGGCGCTGGCCCTGGGCTTCCTGTTCCTCTTCTGGACCTACGTCTGGATGCCCATCAACTTCTTCACCGCCACACGGCTGATGCTCGCGCTGTCCTTGGACGGCTACCTTCCCGCGAGCCTGTCCAAGGTCCACCCGAAGTACGCGACGCCCTACATCGGAATCCTGGTCGCCGGCGCGGTCGGCGCGGTGTCGATGGTCCTCTACGTGATCGGCATCCTGTCCGTCATCACCCTGCTGTGGGCCGGTGTGCTCATGTTCGCCGTGGTCGGCGTGGCGGCCGTGCTGTACCCGTCCCGGATGCCCGAGGTGTGGGCGGGCAACGGCGGCAAGCGATTCGCGGGTGTCCCGACCATTCGGCTGTGGGGGATCCTGCTGATCCCGGCCATGCTCTTCGTGCTCTTCCTGCTGTGGAACGACCCCGTCATCGGGATCGGGCACGCGCCGCTGCAAATGGCGCTCAACCTCGGCCTGCCGATTACCGGGCTCATCCTCTACGCCGTCATCTGGGGAGTGCGCAAGCGATCGGGCATCGATCTGAGGCTCGCGTCGGCGGAGATCCCACCTGAGTGAACGTGGCTGCCAGCCAGATCGATTCGAGTCGAAGGGGACATCATGCGCGCTGTGCGGTTGGAGACGTTGCGTGAACTCGTCGAAGCGCGCGGTGCGGTCAACGTCGAGGACGCCGCCGCCGAGCTCAACGTCTCGAAGGAGACCATCCGCCGGGACATGGGTGAGCTGGCGGCGCGCGGCCTGGTGAATCGGACCAGGGGCGGCGCTGCCGCGATGGGCTCGTCGCTCACCGAGCGCGACCTGGACCAACGCCGACTGCGCAACGGTCAGGAGAAGAGCGCGATCGCCAGGTACATCGTCGAACATCTGGTGTTCGACGGAATGTCGATCGGACTGGACGGCGGAACCACCACACTGGAGATCGCGCGTCAGCTCGCAGGTCGGGACGTCACGGTGGTGACATCGAGCATCCCGGTCGTGATCGAGTTGGCGCACACCAAGACCACGGTCACCGTCCTCGGTGGTGAACTCCGCTCGCGCTCGATGACCGTGAGCGGTCCCTTCGCCACGGACATGATGGGTCAGTTCCACACCGACGTCGCGGTGGTGTCGGGTCCCGCCATCGAGCCCCGCGACGGACTGATGGACAGCTACGCCGACGGAGTCGCCTTGAAGCGGGCGATGATTCACAACTCGGATGCCACCTATGCCGCGCTGGACAGCTCGAAGATCGGCAGGCGATCGTTCGTCACGGTGTGCGGACTCGCCGATCTCGACGGCATCGTCACCGATTCGAAGGTGACCGCCGAGGACCTGGCGAGTTTCGAGGAGTCCAGCATCAAGATCTTCATCGCAGAATAAGGGAGCAATCATCAACGACTCACCGCTACGCGTGATCCAGTCGGGCGTCGCCTCGTTCTTCGGCAGACCCATGACCACGCTCGAGGACATGGGCAGTGCCAGGTGCGCCATCGCAGGCGTGCCATGGGACGAGGGCAACGCGGGCCGCAACGGAGCGAACTACGGCCCGCGTACGTTCAGGGACGCGTCGAGTTGGTTCCTCGGGTACAACGCACAGGAGGACTTCGACCTGTGGGACGAATGCCCGACCGTCGACGTCGGCGACGTCCCGGTGATGCCTCCGAATGCCGCGCGGACCATGGTTCTCATCGAGGAACACGTCCGCACGGTGCGGGAGCGGGGCGTAATTCCAATGTTGGTCGGCGGCAACCACTCCCTGGCTATCGGCGCAGCGCGGGGAGCCGCGTCGACGGTGAGTTCGATGGGCTACCTTTCGGTCGACGCGCATCTCGACACCGCCGACGATTGGGACGGTGAGAAGCTCGTCAGCGGCTGCCCCACCGCGCGGGCGGCGGAGATTCCCAACGTCGACGGTCGCAACGTGGTGGTCTTCGGCGTCCACGGCTGGCTCAACCCCCGTGATCAGGTCCAGAACGCCGACAATCTCGGCATCACCTGGTTCGGGCAGGACCAGATCGACCGTGACGGTCTCGCAGCCTCCCTGGCCGAGGCCATCAGGATCGCCAGCGACGGCGTGGAGGCGCTCTACGTCAGCTTCGATCTGGATGCCGTCGACGCCTCGGCGATGCCGGGAACGGGTACTCCCGAACCGGGCGGATTCACCGCCAAGGAGGCGCTGTACATCGCGCGCGAACTCGGTCGGGCAAGACCGATCGCGGCCGACATCGTGGAACTGGCACCGATTTACGACACGTCGGGCATCAGTTCACGGTTGGCGTGCGGTATCGCCATGGAGATCCTGTCGGGACTGTGCGGACGATGACCGAGCCCATGCCCCTGCACGATGTGGTGCCGAAGGCCAATGACGTCGAGCGACTCTTCGGGCACCGACACGTACTGATCGGGATGCTTCACCTGCTGCCCCTGCCGGGTGCGCCGCGCTACCGACCGCGCGACGGGGTGCGATCGGCCGTCGCTCGGGCGCTGAGCGAGGCCCGGCGGCTCGTCGACGCGGGATTCGACGGCTTCATCGTCGAAAACGCCTGGGACATCCCGTTCGTCAAACCCGACGACGTTGGTCACGAGACCACGGCCGCGTTGACGGTCGTGGTCAGCGAGCTGCGACGGGAGTTCCCCGACATCCCGATCGGGATCAATTGCCTGGCCAATGCCGTGGAGGTCTCGATCGCCGTGGCCACCGCCACCGGGGGCGCGTTCGTGCGGGCCAACCAGTGGGTGAACGCGTACGTGGCCAACGAGGGCATCATCGAGGGTAGGGCGGGATCGGTCAGCAGGTACCGGCACGCTATCGGTGGAGACGGGGTGTCGGTGTGGGCGGACGTGCAGGTCAAACTCGGCGCGCACGCGATCACCGGTGACCGATCGATCACCGAGCAGGCCAAGGATGCGGCGTGGTTCGACGCCGACGCGCTGATCGTCACGGGAACGCGGCTCGGCGACCCGCCGGATCACACCGACCTCAAGCTGATCGCACAGGCCACTCCTCTGCCGGTGGTGGTGGGTTCCGGTGTGCGAGTTGACAATCTGGCCGACGTGCTCGCCAGTGCCGACGCGGTGATCGTGGGCACCTCGATCAAGCGGGGCGGCGTGTGGCACGGCGCGATGGACGAGACGATTCTGGCCGCCATGGCCACGGAACGAGACCGCGTCGCCGCGAGCGACGCCCCGGGGGATCCGCCATGGCACTGATCAGTCGTAAGCCGAAGCTCAAGCTCTTCTACGCGTCCGACATCCACGGCTCCGAGCGCGTGTTCCGCAAGTTCCTCAACGCCGGAGCGTTCTACGAGGTGGACGCCCTCGTCTTCGGTGGAGACCTGACCGGCAAGGCGGTGGTGCCCTTCGTCGAGAACGCACCCGGCCGCTTCACCGCGGACGTCTTCGGCGTCACCCGCGTCGTCGCGGTGGGTACCGAACTCGACGAGCTCGAACAGTTCGTGCGGGACAAGGGTTCCTACCCCTACCGGACCGACCCCGAGGAGTTGGCCGCGATGCAGGCGGACGACGGCCTGGTCGCCAAGGTGTTCAGCCAACTCATGCTCGAAACTGCCGAGAAGTGGGTCACCCTCGCCGACGAACGGCTGCGGAAGGCGGGCATCCCGTGCGTGATGATGCCGGGCAACGATGACGAGCCCGAGGTGAAACAGATTCTGGCACAGGGTGACTGGATTCAGGACGGTGAGGGCCGCGTGGTGCGGCTCGGCGACTACCAGATCGCCAGCTTCGGCTGGGCCACCACGACACCGTGGCACAGCCCGCGTGAGGTGACGGAGGACGTGATGGCCGAGCGGCTCGCCGAGATCACCGCCGACCTCGCGCCCGACGTGCCGGCGATCTTCAATCTGCACGATCCGCCCGCGGACTCCGGATTGGATCTGGCCTACAAGATGACCGCCGACATGAAGGCGGAGACCGCGGGCGGGCAGTCGATGTTCGCCGCCGTGGGTAGCGTCGCCGTCCGTGACGCCATCCTGCGCGTCGCCCCCGTGCTGTCACTGCACGGCCACATCCACGAGTCGCGCAACACCACGAAGGTGGGACGTACGTTTGCGGTCAACCCTGGCAGCTCGTATACCGAAGGTGTCCTGCAGGGTGCCATCGTCACGTTGAGCGGGAGCAAGGTAAATGGATTCCAACTCGTCACCGGCTGACGCCGCCGTCAGCGTGGCGGTGCTCGGCGACGCGATGATCGACTACGTGGTGGAGATCGACAGCCAGACCTCCCTCGACGAGAAGCACGCGGTGACCAACTCCAGCCGGCGGCTGGGCGGCAGCGGAGCCAATGCCGCGGCCGCCGTCACTGCACTCTGCGGAGCCGGCACGGCGCGGCTCTTCGCCACGGTGTCCGACGACGAGTGGGGCCACTGGATCTCGGCGCGGGTGCGCGATCTCGGCATCGACGGCACCGGCATCCGAAGCGTCGCGGGGCCCGTACCGCATGCCGTGATCGTGGACGATGGCGGAACGCGTCATCTGCTTGTCGACAGGGGAGTGGCCGACGACGTGATCGTGCCAACCGAGGGGGAGCTGTCCGGCCATCATGTGGTGTACACGAGCAATCCGGTCGCATGTCTTGAGCGACTTCTACTGCCTCCCAACACGTGCCTCGTGGTCGGCGTCGAGCACCAGATGCTGGACGCGCTGTCGGACGAGTCGCTGAACCGGGCAGCGATCTTGATCACCAATGCCGCCGGGTGGAGCGTGCTGCGCCAGCGGTCGGTGACGGTGCCTGCCGTCGAGACGCGTGGCGAGCTGGGCGTGCGGCTCCATCGTCCCGGCGTGCCACCCGTCGACGTGGTCGCCCTTGAGGTCGACGCCGTCGACTCGACGGGTGCAGGCGACGCGTTCGCAGGTGCGCTGTGCAGCTACCTCGCCAAGGACGTCGAAGTCGTCGAGTGCATTCGTCGGGCCAACGCCGTCGCCGCGGTCGCCGTCGCGACCCAGGGCTCGCACCTGGGGCCGGTAGACCCCGCTCTCATCGAACGATTGAGCCGACAGTCCGTGTCGGCCGAGGAGGTGTCCCCACCGACATGACCACTCCACTTGCCGACCCGATCGCCGAGGCCCGCCGACTCGCCGCCCTTGCCGCCACGGCCGGCCTGAAGGTACGTCTGCTCGGCGGCGTCGCCGTCGCGATCAGGGCAAATGATCAGCTACCTGCCGGGCTGCAGCGCAGCTACAAGGACCTCGACTTCGTGACCGTCAAGGGCCATGCGGCTCAGTTCGATTCGCTCCTGGTCGACGCCGGCTACGAGCCGGACGACCAATTCAACCGCCTGCACGGGGCACAACGGCGGCTGCACTACGACCGTGCCAACGGCAAGCAGCTGGACACGTTCGTCGACAGTTTTGCGATGTGCCACAGCCTCGAGCTGGCGCGTCGGCTGCCCGACGACGGCATGACCCTCTCGCCTGCGGATCTGCTGCTGACCAAGCTGCAGATCATCGAGGTCAACGACAAGGACCTGATCGACACCATCGCACTGCTGTTGTTCCACCCGATCGAGGAGGCCGGTGCCGAGGTGATCGCCCTCGATCAGTTGCGACCGGTGCTGCGGGCCGATTGGGGGTGGTACACCACCATCACCGACAACCTCGCGAAGGTCGGCACCCGCTTGGCGACGATGGATCTGCCCGAGCCCGACGGGCAGGTCGTGCGTAGGCGCATCGACGAGTTGATCGCCGCCATCACGGCGTTCCCGAAGTCCATGAAGTGGACGCTGCGCTCCAAGGTGGGTCGCAAGGTGCCGTGGTACGACCTGCCCGAAGAGGTGACCTAGCTCGCGCAGGTTGGCTAGCCGCCCTTGAGCCGAATCTTCCAGCGCACCAGGCTCAGATAGCCGATGCAGATCGCGCCTTGGAAGGCCATGTTCGTCCACCACGTGGCCGCGGTGTGCTTCCAGTGCGAGTCCTGTGGCGTGAGCGGGCCAGGGACCAGTCGGATCAGATCGATCGTCGATGCCGTCGAGGCGAAGCCCCACCTGGCCGGCGTGAACCACGACATCTGGTCGAGCACGATACGACCGGTCACCGGGATCATGCCGCCCTGGAACACCAACTGCGACATTATCGCGATCACCAGCAGCGGCATGATCTGCTCACTGGTCTTGGCCAACGCGGACAAGGCCAAACCGACCATGGCTGCGCCGACACAGCACGCCGCGACGTCGACGTACAACTCGAGGGACCGGTTGGGTATCACCGCACCGCTGGTGACAGCTCCAGCGCCCCAACCCTTTCCGATGATGTTGATGAAGACGACGACAGCGGACTGCAGCAGTGCGAAGCCGGCGAAGACGAACACCTTCGCGAACATGTATGCGGTCGTGGACAATCCGACCGCCTGCTCGCGCAGGAAGATCGCCCGCTCGCCGATGAGCGCCCGGATCGTCAGCGCGGTGCCCATGAAGATGGCGCCCACGTTGAGCAGCACCAGGATCTGTCCCGGTTCGTTTGGCGCTTCGCCGCCCTCGAGAGCGGTCTTCGGTACGCCGAAGCCGACGTCTCCTGGCACCGACAGCGACAGCGCACCCATGATGAACGGCAGGAACGCCAGGAAGATGAAGTAACCGCGATCCGAGATGATCAGCCGCATCTGCCTGCGGGCGATCGTGGAGAACTGTTTGGGCACGCTGGTGCGTGTCGGCGAGCCGAGGTCGGCGGGCTGCTGTGTGGCCGGCGGTGGCGGCGGTGGACCGTGGCGTTCGAGGTAATGCCGCTTGGCGGCCTCGGGGTCTCCGGCGACCGAGCTGAAGATGTCGGCCCAGTTGGTGGTGCCGAGCTCGGCCCCGATCTGGCTGGGCGGGCCGCAGAACGCCGTCTTGCCGCCGGGCGCCAGCAGGAGCACCTGGTCGCAGACGTCGAGATAGGTCAGTGAGTGCGTCACGACGAGCACCACGCGGCCGGCGTCGGCGAGCTGGCGCAGCATCGTCATGACCTGGCGGTCCAGAGCGGGGTCGAGCCCCGACGTCGGCTCGTCGAGGATCAGCAACGAGGGGCCGGTGAGCAGCTCGAGTGCGACGGAGGCGCGTTTGCGCTGCCCGCCGGAGAGCTTGTCGACGCGGGTGTCGAGGTGCTTCGTCATCTCGAGCTCTTCGAGCACCTCGTTGACGACCTGTTCGCGGTCGGCCTTGTTGGTGTCGGGGGGCAGTCGGAGTTCGGCGGCGTACATCAGGGCCTGCCGGACGGTGAGCTCGCCGTGCACGACGTCGTCCTGCGGCACCATTCCGATTCGGGAACGGAGCGAGGCGTAGTCGGCGTGGACGTCGTGGCCCTCGAACGCGACCCGGCCCGTCGTCGGATGGGTGTAACCCGCCACCAGTCGTGCGAACGTCGACTTGCCTGCGCCCGACGGCCCGATGACGGCGGTCAGCGTGCCTGGCCGGGCAGTCAGCGAGATGTTGTCCAGGAGTGTCTTGTTGTTCTCGATGGTCCACGTCACGCCGTACACGTCGAGGCCGCCGGTGCGCGTGGCGATGTCGGTCTCGTTGCGGCGGGCCAGCGTGCCGCCCGCGAAGACGAGGTCGATGTTGCCGATCGTGACCACGTCACCGTCGTGCAGCGTCGTCGACTCGACCCGCTGGCCGTTGACGAACGTGCCGTTGATGCTGCGGTTGTCGACGATCTGCGTGCCGCCGGGACCTGGCACCAGGGTGGCGTGGTGGCGCGAGGCCAACACGTCGGGGACGACGATGTCGTTGTCGGTGGCGCGACCGATCTTGATGCCCCCGGCAGGCACCTCCGGCCCTCTGCCGGGGCGCAGGATCTTGAGCATGCTGGTCGCGAGGTTGCCCTCACTCGAGCGGGGCGCCGCCGTCGGACCCATTTGCGTGGCGGTCGGGTCGATGTTGGTGCTCGACAGCAGTTGCGACGCAGGCTGCGGCGCACTGGGTGGGCGGTACCCCTGGGGTCCGCTGGTGTGCGCCGGCGCGGGACCCGACGGGTACATCGGTTGCGGCCTGGACGACGGCGCCTGCCCATAGGCCGGCTGCGGCCTCGGCGGGGGCGGTTGGGTGCGCAGATAGCCCATCGACGGTGTCTGACTGGGCCACGACGCGCTCTGTCGCTGGGCGATCGGCACCTGGGCGGTCTGCGGAGGCGTGCCCGCCGAACCCTGGTGGCGACCGACCTCGAAGGTCAGGCGCGGACCGTCGGGGTTGCCGATGTTGACGCTCATGCCGTCGGCGATGTCGACCATCGGGACGCGCTGGCCGTTCACGTACAGCCCGTTGAGGCTGCCGTTGTCGATGGCCATCCAGCGGCCCTGATCGTAGCGAAGCAACAGGTGTGCCCGCGAGATCAACGGGTGGGCGACGCGGACGTCGGCTCGCAGGTCACGCCCCACGACGACGTCGTTGCCGGGCGAGAAGGTGCGGGGGGACCCGTCGTACCGAACGGTCAGCGCGGGTGGGGCAGGTCGCGTCATCGGGACCAACTCTATCGGTATCGCCGTCGCGCGCGAGGTGGGTCCGGGTCGCGCCGTCCGCTACCACGGAAACCCCCAGCGTGCGGTGTCGGCGATCTGGCGCAACGCAGCGATGCGATCGCCACGAATCGTGATGACGTGGGCAAATGCGGCGTCCACGGCGGCGCCGACGCACTCAGGCGGGCGGACTGGTCACTGCCACGGAAGCTCCGCCGCGAACCGTGGCGTTGGACCTTGGGGTGACGGTTGGCGAGCGCGATCGTCGGCCACCTCT